>JBAVMZ010000330.1:0-16450 GCA_049690595.1 Occallatibacter sp.
CTGGACGGTCGCCGGAGTTGCGGGCGGCGACGCCACGCACGGAACCATCACCTCCCGCGGCCTCTACACGGCCCCGGCCATCGATCCGGGCGGGCCGGTGGCGGTTTCGATCGCGCAGGCGGCGGCATTGGCGCCCGCCAGCGCGCTGATCACGGTGGTGAACCCTGAGCTGGCGCCGTTCCAGGGCGCGAGCTGGCAGAGCACGCTGGCCGGGTGGAACGAGCGGCTGCAGCCCTGGGTGGAGAATCTTTCGGGGCTGGCATGGGACCCGGCCGCGCGCGCATGGAGCCCGGTTGCGGGATGGAGCACGCCGGCAGAGGGCATTGCGCCGAACATCTACTACCTGGAGGAGGCGCTGCGGCCGCTGACGCGAATGGCGGTGGTGCGCCAGGATGCTGAGCTGATGGAGGAGCTTGCGCTCTTCCACACGGCGCTGCTCAGCCAGCGGACGACGACGATCGGGGCGATGCTGGCGCACACGGCCAACCCGGTGATCTTCATCGACGGCGCGCCCACTGAGCGGACCTTTGCCTGGTACGAGCCCTACAGCGCCACCCAGGTGCGCGTCCGCGACTGCCAGACCTGCAACGCGCAGTATCTTTCGACGGCGGCGCGGCTGCTGCGGGCGATTGCCGAGCTGCCCGCCGCGAGCCGGACGGCGCCGATGCTCGACTTCGTGCGCCGGTACTCGGGCTTCCTGGTGGAGGAGCAACTGCTGCGGCTGATGTACGGCACGACTCCGTGGTCGCACTGGAACAATCCCCATATTCCGCAGCCGGCGGCGGCGGCGTGGGCCTGGCTGGCGGCTACCGGCTACCGGCCTCCGCGACCCTACCGGTACGAGGCGGCGATGACGGACATGGAGCTGTGGATGGTGGCCAGTTCGGCGGAGGTGCTGGCGGCGGACAAGGCGGCGCCGGAGCTGAGGATTCTGAGTGGCGACGAGGCCGCCCGGTTGCGGCAGGCGGTGACCGCCGGGGTGGCGTTGGCCCAGGCGCGCTGCCATCATGAGACAGCGCCGGACGGCGCCGACGTGCTTTCGGCCTTTGCCGGGGACTACGACGATCACCCGGATTACGCCTACGCCAGCGACACGGACGCGGCGCAGCCAACGGCGCCAGCGCCGCGCGCCGGGGCGAGCTGGGACATCTCGCACGCCTACCGGTTTCCCATCATCTTCCGAACGCTTTACGAGACCAGAGGAGCGACGGGTGTGAGCTTCCCCAGCCGCGCCGACCTGGTGGCGCTGGCCAACAGCTATGTCCATCTGGCCTACGACGGCAACCCAAAGCAGCCGGCCTTCTCCAACTTTCTGGACGGGTGGAACGGCTGGTTCGCCGTCGATCCAGGCTCATCGTTCGACGGTTACCCGCCGTACCAGTTCTGCCGAGCCGACACGGAGACCGACAACTGCCTGATCCCGGGGACGCTGCAGGGCTGGGGCGAGCTGGCTCCTTTCAATCCGGAGCTGGCGGCTCTCTCGCAGAGCCTGATCGACCTGGCCTGGGACGATTCGGCGGATGTCCTGGCCTTCAAGGATCAACACTACTTCTATGCCGGCCAGCACTACAGCGCCATTGACGGCGCCCACCCGCTGCTGATGGTCTACGTGGCCGGGGACAGCGCCGAGCGGTTGCGATAGACCGGTTCCAGACGCTTCCGGGGTACAGCTATTCTGGAACCGGTATAGCGGAGCGGAGCGGGGGAAAAAGCAAAGGCCCCCGGTTCGCAGGCAGGTTTGCCTGGGAGCCGGGGGCCGTTTTGTTCCGCCTTGCAGCGGGGCGAATATGGCTGGTTCAGGGGCGGTTGCGGGTCTCGGGTATCAGAAGGGCGCCGAGGCGATCGCGTGGACGGACAGTGTGAAGTACTGGTTGCCGGTTGCCGGGTCGATCGCGATCTGCACCGGTGAGGGAATGTTGGAGGGCAGCGGACCGCCGGTGACGATGGGGTCGGAGGCGCCGGCCTTGCCGACGACCGTCGTCACCAGGCCCTCCGGCGTGATGCGCCGGACGACGTAGTTGAGCGCGTCGGTGACCAGCAGGTTACCCTCCGGATCGACGGCGATGCCGGTGGGGTAGCGGAAGCGGGCGGCCGAGCCCTGGCCGTCGGCGTATCCGCGCTGCCCGGGGCTCCCCGCCAGGGTGGTCACCAGGCCTTGCGGTGTCACCTTGCGGATGACCTGGTTGTTCTGGTCGGCCACGTAGAGGTTGGCGTTGGCGTCGATGGCCAGGCCGGAGGGTGCGTTGAAGCGCGCCTGCGAACCCTGGCCGTCCTGGTAACTGCAGTAGCCGGTGACCAGGGGACCGGCGAAGGTGGAGACCTGGCCCGAGGGCGCGATCTCGCGAATGTTGCAGTTGAGCGAGTCGACCACGAAGAGGTTGCCGGAAGAGTCCATTACGATGCCTTCCGGTGAGCCGAATTGCGCCAGGATGCCGAGGCCGTCCAACTGGCCGGGCATGCCCACCATTCCGGCGAAGGTGGTCACCTGGCCGGAGGGTGTGACGGCGCGGATGGTCGAGTTGCCGGCGTCGGTGATCCAGAGGTTGCCAGCCGAATCGGCGACCACGCCGTAGGGCTGGTTGAACTGGGCGATCAGCCCATTGCCATCGATGGAGCCGGGGGTCTGCGGATCGCCGACGAAGGTGGTGACATTGCCGCCGGGGGTCACCTGGCGAATGCACGCGTTGCCCGAGTCGACCACGAAGAGGTTGCCGGAGGGCGCCACGGTGAGACCCTGGGGCTGGGCGAAGCGCGCCAACTTGCCCGTGCCGTCCTGGTATCCGGCAGAGGTGGGCGCGCCGGCCAACAGGGCCAGCTTGCCGGCCAGAACCCGCGTCCTGGCCGTGGCTGTGCCGTCGGCGCTGGTGACGGTCAGGGTGAAGGTGGTGCTCTGCGGCAGCGGCCCGGTGGCAACCGGAACGCCGCTCTGGACCGTGCCCACGCCGTGGTCGATGGTGGCCGTCACGCCCGCGCTGGAGGGAGTGAAGACCGCGTTGAGCGCGCTCTGGCCGCCCGGGCCCACGCTGGGCGGCGCGGCGGTGAAGCTCGCGATCGACGGCGGTGGATTGGTGGAGACGGTCACCCTGGTGCTGGCCTTGGAAGTGGCTGTCAGCGAGCTGCCGACGTTGGAGGCGGTCAGTGTGTAAGTGGTGGTGGAGGCGGGGCTGACCTGGATGCTGCTGCCGCTGACCGCGCCAATCCCGTTGTCGATGCTGAGGTTGGTGGCGCCGATGACGGACCAGCCCAGGGTGGAGTTCTGTCCGGCGCCAATCTCCGAGGGCGTGGCGATGAAGCTGACGATCTTCGGCGCCAGGACCACGTTGACCGTCGCCTGCGCGGTGACGACCGCGCCGGCCAGGTTGGCGGCGGTCATCGTGTAGGTGGTGGAGTTGGTCGGCTGCACGGAGATGCTGTTGCCGGTCACCGTGCCCACGCCGTTGTCGATGGTGATGGTGGCGACACTGTCGGAGACCACCCAGCTGAGGGTGCTCGTCTGGCCATCGGTGATGGCGGTGGGCGTGGCCGTGAAACTGTCGATCGCCGGGGGTGCGGAGACGGTGACCGTGGTGGTGGCGCTGGCGGTATTGCCCTGCGGGTCGGTCGCGGTCAGTGTGTAGGTGGTGGTGGCGGCGGGCGAGATGGTCACGCTGGTGGAACTGACCGGCACGAAGGTGTTTTCGCCGCCGCCGGTGAGCGAGAGCTTGACCGCGCCGGTGACGGACCAGACGAGCGTGGTGCTCTGGCCGGTGGTGATGGCAGCCTGTGTCGCGGCAAAGTTGTCGATGGAAAGTGGCGGCAGATTGGCATTGACAACGCTCTTGTTACAGCCGGCTGCGCCTGCCAGCAGCATCGAGACGGCCAGCAGGACGGTCACGGCAGGCCCGCGGCGGGGCGCAAAGAGGGAAAGCAGGAGGTTACTCATGGCGAACTCCGGATGCGTCGCGGTGAAGGGATGGCAGTTCGGAATGGAATGAAGGCGGTCTGCTCAGCATGGATCTAGAACTGGAGCTTGAGCCCAAACTGCATGGTGCGCGGGCGGTGCGCCTGGACCGGGTGCAGAAAGCCGTTGCCCGCGGTGCACTGCGAGGAGCCCGCCGAGTACCCGGTCGTCTCGTCCCCATAGCAACTGGCGGTGTTGCTGGCGGTGTTTCCACGGGTGGCGTCGTAGAGGGTGAACTGCGCGTGGTTGAAGATGTTGAAGGCTTCCGCGCGGAACTGAAGCGTGTCGTCGTGGAAGACCTTCCACTCCTTCAGCAGGGCCATGTCGAAGTTGGTGCGACCGGGGTTATTCATGAAGTTGCGGCCGGCGTTGCCCTGGGTGAGCCCGCGCGGAGCGACGAAGTGGCAGGGGTCGCCGATGAGCGGCCCGATGGTGCCGGTGTCGCGGATGCGCGGGCAGTAGTGGCCAGGGTGGGGCAGAAGGTCGGGATACGAGTCCGCATTCTCGCCCAGCGCCAGGCCGGCGTTATCGAGGACGGAAATGCCGGTGCCGCTGGCCGAGTTGATGACGCTGAACGGCGTACCGCTCTGGAAGATGGTGACCCCGGAGAGCGACCAGTTGTCCAGAAACATCTTGGTCCGGCGGCCGGGAGCGGCGAAGGCCGGAGTAGGATTGTTCGGGTCCGGGCTCGCGCCGGGCCAGTGCCGGGCCGCGAACAGGTAGGGCGCCAGCTTCAGCAGCGGCAACTGGTAGATATAACTCACGTTCAGCAACTGGCGCTCGTCGAAGTCCGAGCTGGCGCGATTGGCGGCCAGGTTGTAGGAGTCGACGAATGTGGACGAGAAGCGGTCGGACGCCGAGTCGATCGAGTGCGAGTAGGTGTAGGAGACGGAGAGGTCGAGCGGAGCCGTCACGCGATGGCCGGTAACCTGCAGCGAGTTGTAGTTCGAGGACGCCGCGTTGCGGATGGCGAGGACGTTGCCGACGCCCTTATACGGGCGGATGTAGTTGAGCGCGTACGCGATGCTGGGATGTCCGTTGGCGCCCTGCGTGCCGTCGCAGGCGGCCACCAGTGCGTTGAAGGCCACCGGGTTGTAGGGCTGGCCCGCCGCGTTCGGACCGTAGTAAAGAAACGTCCCGTCCTCGACGAAGGAGAAGTACGCGTTCGGGTCCTCGAGGTTGTTCTGGTTGATTTCGTTGGACAGGCAGAGTTCCTGCGTAATCGGCTCGTTCTTCCGGAAGGGATTGGAGGCAGACGGCACCGGGGGCAGTTGGTTGATCTGCGAGGCGACGGCCAGGTGAATGCCGTTGCTGCCCACGTAGGCCACGCTCACCTGGGTGTCTTTGAGCACCTCGCGCTGAATGCCGAAGCTCCACTGCTGGATGTAGGGCCAGTTGGTCTTGGTGGGAATCGAGACCATGTTCAGCGGCGTCTGGATGTGGACGGCGGCGCCTCCGGGAATCGAGACCGAGCCGATCGATGCGTAATTGAAGGGGAACTGCTCGGCCATGCTGACGATCTGTGGAGGATTGCCCATCAGCGAGCCGACGTTGGCTTCGCTGCCGGTGCCGTGCTCGTAGAAGACGCCGTAGCCGGCGCGGATCGAGGTCTTGCCGGTCCCGGTCGGGTCCCAGGCCAGGCCGATGCGCGGCGCCAGGTTCGTCATCTTCGTTGTCTGGCAGCTCTCGGGCACGCCGTTGGCGCCGCAGCGGACCAGGCCGTTGGTCAGCACCGGGTTCAGCGTCGAGCCGTCGAAGGGAAGGGGATTGCCGGTGGTCGCGTCCTGCAGGAAGCCACGCAAGGGGTTGAGTGCGAGGTTGCTGTTTGTGGCCAGATCGGCCTTGAAGGCCTTCGGGTCCCAGTTGTAGAGCACCGTGCCGTCCGGCTTCCAGTTATCGAAGAGACTGACGCGCAGGCCGAGGTTGACGGTCAGCCGGCTGTTGATCTTGAAGTCGTCCTGGAAGTACGGCTCGTAGGTCCGGTAGCGCACCTTGTAGGTGGACTGGGCGTTGTCCTGCTGATAGGAGTAGACGTTCTGGCCGCCGTAGAGGGGGCTGTAGACGGGCAACCCGTTGTTGAACTCGAAATCGGCGAAGGCGTTGCCGGTGGTATTGAGGGTGCTGACGTTGCGGAAGGTGAGCAGGCCCTGCATATCGCCGGTGTTGGCGCCGTTCTCGGCGCCGAACTCGTGCCGCCAGGCGCCCACCACCTGGAAGCCGAAGATGAGCGAGTGGCGGCCGGCAAACTTGCTCACGTTGTCGGTGATGGCGCCGACCACGCGGGTGTGGAACCAGGGCATATAGGAGGTGTCGACGTTGAAGCCGTTGCCGCCGTACTCGGCGTTGGTGCCGCCGAAGGCGAGGCCCGGCAGCTTGCCGCCGATGCAGGTGTAGTTGGTGGCGACCTCGCCGCCGCCGCAGTTCTGGAAGAACGAGCCGATGGGGTCGGGAACGTTGTTCAGGCTGGAGCGGTTCAGTGAAACGCCGGGCCCGGCCTGGTCGTAGAGCTTGACGCGCTGCCAGGTGGCGCCCACCGAGAAGTCGTTGAGCAGCGACGGGGTGATGACGGTGGTCACATGCGCGATACCGCTGACGCCGGGGCCCTGGAAGCCGTTCTCGACCGAGGGGAAGCTGTTGGTGACGCCGGCCCACTGGGGTACGCCGGTGGTGGTCGTCCAGTGGTCGTGGACGATGGTGGAGAAGAGCTTCCAGGCGGCGTTGAAGTTGTGGTCGACGCGGACCAGGTCCTCGCGGTAGTCGGTATGCGGCGAGACCGAGCCGACAAAGCAGGAACCGGTGCTGGAGACGCAGCCCGAGGTGGCGTTGGCGCGCGGAATCAGGCCGTCCTGGAGCAGTGCCCTGGCGTTCGGATCGATATAGAACTGGTTGTTCTGATAGGTGTACTTGGTGCCGCCGTAACCCTGGCCGGGGCAGTCGGGGTAACTGGCGGTGCTGAACCTGGTGGTGCCGCCGGACGAGTCGGGGCAGACGGCGCTGAAGTCGGCGATGTTGCCGTAGCTTTTGGTGGCCAGGTTATATCCGCGCTCGGCATCGCTGGGAACGCCCTGGTTGAATTCGTACGGCGTCTGTTCCTTGCGCCATTCTTCCGAAACGAAGAGGAAGGTCTTGGAACTCTTGGCGTGGAGCGGGTTGCGGACCGAGAGCGGGCCGCCGAGGGTGAAGCCGAAGTCCTGGCGGCGGTAGAGCGGCGGATCTCCGGGAGCGTCGAAGTAATTGCGGGTGTTGAACAGCTCGTTGCGGATGAACTCGTAGGCGTTGCCGTGAATCCGCTCTGCGCCGCCCTTAATCGAGACCAGCACGGTGCCCGAGGCGCTTCGGCCGTACTGTGCGCCGTAGTTCGAGGTCAGGACCTTCATATCCTGAATGGCGTCCAGGCTGGGGTAGACCAGCAGCGTGGAGTGGCCGTGGCTGGCGGCGATGTCCGTGTTCAGCACGTCGTTGCCGTCTACGTTGAAGGTGTTGTACTCGGTGCGGCCGCCGTTGACGCTGAACTTGGCGCTGCCCACCACGCCGACCTTGGCCTCGTCCTGTCCGGTCTGGTTGCTGACGCCGGGCGAGAGGGTGATCAGCGAGGAGAAGTTTCTTCCGTTCAGGCCGATGCTGACGATCTGCTCCTGGGAGATGGTGCCGGAGACCTCGGCGTTCTCCGTCTCGACCTCGGTGGTGCGGGTGGCGTTGACGGCCACGCTGGTGGTGGAGGCGACGAGCGCCATCTGCACGTCGGCCGTGGCCGGCTTCTCGCCGGTCACCTTGGCTTTGCCGGTGGTGAAGTCGGCAAAGCCCTGCGCGCTGACGGTGATGGTCGCATCGCCGAGCGCCAGGCCAGTGGCCAGGTAGCGGCCAGCGGCGTCGGTGGTGACCGTGACGTCGTTGCCCGTGCTGTCGTGGACGACGACGGTGGCGCCGACGATGACGGCGCCTGTCGAGTCGGAGACGACGCCCGCTACGGCGCCCGTTGCGCTTTGGGCGGGGCCTGCGTCGGCGCGACTGCCGGAGGGGGCCGGTTTCGCGTCCTGCGCCAAGCCGCTCGCCCCCAGGACGGCAAACAGACACCCAAGGTACAGTACCTTTCGCATACGAGTCCTTTTCAAGAAGCGGATATTGTCTGAGGTGGTTGTGGTGAGGGCGGGTCCGCGCCGGAGCCGCAGAGAGAATGACCGGGGAGGGATCAGGGAGTGGTCTTGGGCGGTGCGGCCGGCGCCGGTTCCGGCGGGGCGGGATGGGCATCGAGCTGGGTGGCCAGCCATTGGAAGATCCTGCCGCCTGTGGCCAGGTCGTACATGTTCACCTCGTGCTGGAAGCGGGCGAGCTGGCCGGGGGCTGGCATGGCCGCCTGCAACTGGTCCAGCGCCTCGGCGGGCATACCCTGATCGCCGGCGATCTGCAGCCGGATC
The DNA here is from genome assembly GCA_049690595.1 of Occallatibacter sp. Classification (GTDB taxonomy): domain Bacteria; phylum Acidobacteriota; class Terriglobia; order Terriglobales; family Acidobacteriaceae; genus Telmatobacter. The sequence continues at coordinate 8,356 of JBAVMZ010000330.1, forward strand.
TTCTGCGTCTTCAGCCTGGGCAGGACGACCAGCGGATCGAACGGCTCCAGAGCCTCCAGAATCTCCGGCGTGATCAGGCCGGTGGCCGGCGCACCCTTTTGCCAGGGCACGTCCACGGCCGAACGGAACCAGACCGGATAGTCGAACCAGGGGACGAGCAGGTCCAGGGCCTTAATGCGCGGCTCGACGCTGGCCGCCAGAGTGGCAATGGCGCCGCCGCTGCCCTGGCCGAAGATGCCCACACGGCTCATGTCGAGGTCGCCGCGGCTCTGGAGGAAATCGAGGATGAGCTGGATGTCGTGAACCGTGGAGACCATGGCCTCGGGCATGCGCGTGACGAAGTTGTGGTTCATCGGTCCGTGCTCGGAGCGGTGGCCGGTGTAGGCCGAGACAAAGCCCACCGCTGCCGCACCGCTGCCGGTAATCCGGCGGCAGTAGGAGAGATCGCGGAAGCGGGCCGTGTCGGTCGGGAACCCGTAGAGATAGAGAACGACCGGAGGGTTCTTGACCCCTTTGGGCAGGATGACCCACAGGTCGATGGGATCGTTCGGTCGCCAGTTCACTTGCCACAATTCGCGCGTGAAGTTCTCGGTGACTTCGCGGCTGCCCATCACGGGGGGATCGGGCTTCAGGTTGCTGCCCTTCAGGGTCAGCTCGGTGAAGCTCTCGTCGGCCCCGGCCAGGGCGAGGCCCGCGCCACTGGAGTCGAGCGTTAACCGCGGCATTGCCGGAGCGGCCGGAGAGGGCTGCCGCGCGGGTTCAGGCGCGGCGGAAGGAACAGGCGCCTGGGCGTGCGAAGGAAGGGAAAAGAGCAGAAGGATGCCGAGAACGGCGGGAAGGGAAAGGGAGTTTTGATTGGTCATGAGGATTCCGGAAGAGCCTCCGCTCCCGCCTGGTCGGACGGGAGCGGAGTTGAAGGCCGGCGCCGGGCGCCGGGCGGGTGAGGGAAACTACTGCTTCAGGTTGACCTGCTGGTTGCCCACATCGTTGATGAAGTCGAGCTCGGAGTTGATGGTCAGCACCGCGCCGCCCATGTCGCCGCCGGTCTCGGGAACGCCGGTCTTGAAGCCGTTGTTCGGGCTGTAAGCGGAGTAGGAGCCGCCGCCGGAGGCCGCGATCGGCTGATCGACCACCTGCTGCGCGTAGTGGGAGTGGAAGACCTGCATTGCGTTGGCGGGAACCATGTCCTGGATGACGCCGTTGACCGGGTCAGAGGCGTACTGGGCATAGGTCACGACGGTGGGCGCGATGTTGCCCTGCGCGTAGGTGAAGGGGTCGTAGATCAAACGGTACTTGCTCCAGATCGGATAGGTGCCGTTGAGGATGTTGGTGAAGGGGATCTGGAGGCAGCTGGTGGCCACGCCGCTGGTGGTCTGGCAGGTGGGGAAGACGCCCACGCCGCCGGGGTTGGCCGTGGCAGTTGTGGTGCCGAACAAAGGATCGACGCCGTCGACGGTGAGGTACTTGATGTTGTTGTAACCGGCGAAGTTCGAGAAGCCCCAGAAGGCATAGCCGAGGGAGTCAGCAACGGCGTTGACGGCCTTGACCATTTCTCCGGTGCCCACCGCACGGCCGCGGGTGGCGCCGTTCGAGGCAACCTGCCAGAGCGGGTTGCCGGCGTTGGTCACGCTGGCCAGGCCGCAAGGCGTGTTGGCAAGGGGCACGATGGTGGTGCCAGTGCCGGGGAGGGAGAAGCCAGTGTAGGTGCAGGTGGCGGTGACGGAGGGGTTCACGCCGGTTTCCTGGCCGCTGACGATGCCGGGGGACCAGGCGAAGGCGTCGATTTCAGACGAGTTGGGGATGGACCACTCCATCGTGTTGTAGGTGCCCGAGAGGGGCTCGCGCAGGAAGACGTTGAGCGGCACGTCGGGGTAGGTCTGGGGGGTGCCCTGTCCCTGGCCGCCGGCGGTTGGCAGGGCCGGGGCATTGTAAGCCAGATCGCGGGTGTGGATGATGCCGCCCTTGAGGGCGCGGGCGAGGATGAAGCGGTTGATGTTGGTGTAGTTGCCGTCGCCCAGGTGGCCGTTGGCGGTGTTATTGGTGTTGATGAAGACCATGACCGGGGCGGCGCCGATGGAGACATCGACATACTCACGGGGTGTGGGGGCGCCGCTGATCGAGTCGGTCTCGCAGCTCTGGCCGCTGGAGGTGGCGAAGCAGGCCATGGCGAAGTCGGTCGGGTTGGCGACGGTGGTGGAAAAGGAGCTCTTGATGGCGCTGCCGGTGCCGGAACCGGAGGTGCCGTAGCCCAGGCCGGTGACGGCGCGGGCGCTGACCTGGGTGCCCGCGGCGGTCAGGCTGCGGATGGTGGCGAACTTGGCATCCTCGGCGCGGATGTCTGTGTTGGCCGCGGTGATCAGCGAGTTGTTGATGATGTTGTAGATGTTCTGGGGCAGCGTGGTGTCGTTGCCGATGAGCGGAACCAGGTTGGCGCCAGCCTGGTTGACCCAGCCGGAACCGATCTGCAGGGTGGCGTTTGCGAAGTAGGAGCGGACGCCGACGATCGAGTCGACCGAGGCGAAGTAGCAGACAGCGCCGTTTGCGGCCAGGTTGGCAGCCGCGTCGTTCCAGACGACCCACAGGTTGGCGGGCTCGACAGGGATGGAGGAGCTGCGGGGATCGTAGATCACGATCGACTTGCCGCTCGTCGAGCTGTTCTTGGCGCTCCAGTGGTGGGTGCCGCAGAGTGGGCTCAGGGTGGTGGTGCCGGAGCCATTCGGGATGGTGATCGAATAGGCGGCCGCGATGCCGAAGGTGTTGAACTGCGCCGACGAGCCGGCCGTGGTGAAGAACTCGGAGGGCTGGTAAGTGCCCTGGAAGACGGTTACGGAGTTGGTGCGGTTATTTTGACCAGTCTGCGGAACCTGGTGCACGGGCTTGACCTTGACGGACTGAGCATTGGCCAGGGTGAGGCCGAACGCGGTCGCGCACAGGGCGAGCGCGGCCACGAAATTTCTCGTCATTCTCATTGCTAGGCTCCTGGGATCCGGGCCGCGACAGGGCCCCCGATCCAGTTGAGGGTTGGCATTGCGAGACGGATGCGGGCATCCGCTCCATGTTCGTGGATTCGGCTCGGCCCGGCTGGCCCGTGGAAGAGCGCAGGCATGGCCTCTTTGGTTGCGGTTCCTGGGCAGGTGCACGCATCCACCCAAGCTTGTGAAGAAACCTGCTGCCAGGCGCGGATCGACAGCGTCCTGGATAACTTCCTTCCCTCTGGCGCAACTCCGTGCCAATACCCCCGGAGACGCCCGTGGGAAGGTTAAGTGGATGACCGCTTACTTCGGATGAACGTTCTGCAAAACTCCGGATAAGTTATCGCGGGGTGAGCCACTGCGCGTTCTCCGCGGCCACCGGATAGAGCGCTCCGGCATAAAGATCGCGGCCCGCGGCGCGACCGGGCCCGTAAGCCGCGCCGTAGAAGTAGTACCGGTCCCGGAAGGCGCGGGTTGCCGCATCCTCACGGAAACCCAGCCCAATCAGCGCGCCTTCGAGCCGGGCCAGGTCCGGGCTGGCAAAGGCGATTTCAGCCCAGCCGACGATCGAGCCCGGAATCGTGCACAGGCGCTTTGCGTTGCGCATATCGCACTGTGCCGAGGGCGGATAGCCGGCGTCCGCGCCGTTGTAGCCGACCCGGAACCAGCCGTCGCTTCCGTCGAAGTAGTTATGGAAGAGCGGCTGCCGAAAGTTACCGTTGAAAACCCGGTAGACATACTGATTGGCGGCCAGTTGAAGATCCTGGAAGAGCGGAAAGCTCGCGCCGGTCGCCTTGCGGTTCTCGTAAAGTGCCCGCAGAAAGATGGGAAGCCGGTAGATATGGCTGATATCCCAGGAGATATCCGGCCGCGGCTTGCGCTCGGCGGGCGCGGGGAACCGCGCGTCCTCCACACCGCTGAAGGCCATCTCCTCTTCACTGGCGTAGTCGCCCCGGAAGTAACAGGCGCTGCCAACCACCTTTCCCGCAAAATCCCGCGTCGCTGCGTCGAAGCTCCGCCGGCTCTCGAAGAAGCGGATGCCGATCCTGACCGCGCGCCGCAGCAGCGCCAGATCGCCGGCCTCGATGGGCGCCAACTTCGGCTCGTTGGCGTTCGCTCCCAGAACCTCCGCGGCCGAGGCCAGCAGCCAGAGATCGATGTCCGACATCGCGCTGTCGGAGAGCTTGGCCCCCTTCAGCCCCTGCATCGCCAACTCCCACTTGGCGACCCGCCCGGTGGCTTGCACGCCGCCGAGCGCTGGCTGGCGCTGCTCGTAGAAGTAGCGCCGCAACTGATCGCGGACGATGAAGCCCGCATACTGCGCGGCGAAGTCTTTCATGGCCGCGCTGCGCTCGGACGCGGGCAGCAGCGTGACCAGCCGCGCCAGCAGCGCCGCCGGATGCAGCCACTGCGCGTTGTAAAGCTCGCCTTCTCCCGCCTCCCGCCCGAAGGTCGCGCTGAAGGTGCGCGCGGCCTGGTTGCTTGTGCTCAGCCGCATCCGGCTCTCGGCGGTCAGCCGCGGCCGCTTCTCGACCTCCGCGACCGTCTCGGTCTGCTGGAGCATCGCCAGGTAGTACTGCGCCAGTTGGTCCAGCGTCCGGGTATCCCGGCAGGCCCAGGCCGCGGCGATGGCCGGCCGCGCAATCATCTCCGCGTTGTACAGCGACTCGCCTAGCAGATACGTGTGCGGGGTAATCTCCCATCGTTCGCCGGACCAACGCAGCCCGGAGTACGCTGTGCCCAGCAGAAAGCGCTCGGTCGTCTCCCAGGTACTGGCGAGCACCGCGCAATCGACTCCCCCGCCAGGTTCGGCGGGAGGGGTGAGCACGAGCGGCGCTTCTCTGTGCCCGTCGATGCGCACCGAGTAGGCAATGCCGGGAATCAATCCCGCTTCGTTGGCGTGCAACTCGAAACTGTCGCCCGTGAACTCGCGCCGGACCACCGGAGTGGTCATGCTGGGCGCGTCGTCGATCTCCAGCCGGTGCTGTCCTCCGCGCCCGAGCGCAATACGCACAACGTCCGTCTGGCCAACCTGTGCAACGGTGGCCGCGGACTGACCCAGGGCCGCCGGTGCAATCAGAAGAAGCAGAGCCGTGCCCGCCGCCAGGCAGCGCCTCGATCCGGATTCGTGGCGCGCATCGCGCTCCGTCGACTGCTTCTGCATGCGCACGGTTTAGTAGGGATCCCGCACGCCGGCGAAGGACTTTCCGGCGAGCCCGGCAGAGAGAGCCGCGAAGCGCGGCGCGAGAACCGGCTCGGCCGTGGCAGCCGCTCTGGGAGCGCTCTCCGGCTGCAGCGCGGGCACCCACTCGTACTCGGGAACGATCTGCTTGACCTTGGCGCGGATGCTGTCGCCGTTGCGCGTCGCGGCCACGTGGCTGAGTTCGTTAAGCAGCCGCGAGAGCGTGGGCCACGCCGGAAGCTGGCCCTTCGCACGGAGCACCTTCGGCAGCGCGGTCGCGAGCGGTGTCTCGGAGCTGTAGAAAAGCTGCTCGTGCAGCTTTTCGCCTGGTCTCATGCCGGTGAAGACCACATTCACCTCGCGCTCGCTCTTGCCATGGACGCGGATGAGCGTCCGCGCCAGGTCGACGATGCGGACCGGCTTGCCCATGTCCAGCACCAGGATGTCGCCGTGCTCTCCGATGCTGAAGGCCTGCAGCACCAGGCTGGCGGCCTCCGGGATGGTCATGAAGAAGCGCGTCATCTGCGGATGCGTCACGGTAATCGGGCTTCCGGTGCGAAGCTGCTCCTCGAAGACGGGAATCACGCTGCCCTGCGAGCCGAGCACATTGCCGAAGCGCACCGAGACGCAACGCATCCCGGAGGGCCTCCGCGCGCCCACAATCATCTCGCCCAGCCGCTTGGTGCAGCCCATGAAGCTGCTCGGATTCACCGCCTTGTCCGAGGAGATCAGCAGGAAGTCCTCGCAGCCGCATTGCTCGGCGGTATCCACCAGGTCCCGCAGGCCGAAGACGTTGTTCTTCAGTCCCTCCACCAGGTTCAGCTCGGTCATGGGCACATGCTTGTAAGCGGCTGCGTGGAAGATGGCCTCGACGCCGTGGCGCGAGAGGTAGTAGCGCATACTCTGGCCGTCGGCGATGTCGGCCACCACGTAGACAACCTCTACGCCCGCGTGCGCGTCGAGCGATTTCTGCAGATGAAAGAGCGGCGTCTCTGCCTGGTCCAGGCAGATGAGCTGGGCCGGCTTGCGCAGCAGAATCCTGCGGCAGAGCTCTGAGCCGATGGACCCGGCCGCGCCGGTCACCATCACCACCCGGCCACGAATCTTGCAGTATTCGGCGGTCGCGTCGGCCAGAACGGGCTCGCGGCCCAGCAGATCGTCCAGGTTGACGTCGTGCAACTCGCCGATGTTCAGCGTGCCGCTGATCAGGCTTGCCAGGCTGGGCACGGCGCGGAAGGGAATGGCCGCCTTGCGGCAGGCGCCGGTAATATGAATCATCTGCGCGCCGGTGGCGGAGGGAATCGCAATCAGAATCTCCGCTACCGCCAATCGCCGCACCAGCGCGGGAAGCTGGTCAATGCATCCGAGTACGGGCACGCCGCCGATCTTCAGCTTCCGCTTGGCCGGATCGTCGTCCACCAGGCCCACCGCCACCTGGTTGGTCTGCTTCATCGCACTCAACAGAAGCAGCGCCGCCGAGCCGGCTCCCACCACCATCACCGGCACTGGCTTGCCCAGCCGCCGTGCGTCGCGCTGCTGAAGAAAGGTGCGAACCGCCATCCGCATTCCGCCGAGAAGCGCGAAGGAGAGCATCGCCTCAATCAGGTACACCGAATAAGGGAAGGAGCGAACACCCAGCAACATGCGCTCCGCCAGGAAGAAGAACACCGACCCCAGCCCGACGGCTTTCGCCAGGTCCTTCATGTCGCCAAGGTCCGAATAGCGCCAATAGCCGTGCGTCATGCGGCTCAGCGCCATGGCGCCCCAGCGCGCCGCAGCCAGCGGCGGCAGGGCGCCCAGAAGCACCGCGGCGTTTGGCAGGGAAAAGTCGAACCGAAGGGCCCACGCGGCGACGAGCGCTGCCGAAACCGCGCCCGTGTGCGCGGCAAAGACGATCCAACCTTGTCTACGCGGCAATTTCACTGGACTAACTCCCTGACTTGACCGCTCGGGTCTCGTGGAGCGGGGTGGGTTCTCTATTGCATGGGGGCGAGTGTCTGTAAGGACTCCGGCAGGCCCTGGGCGCAACTTCCCGCCGCGTACCCCGCGAGGAGTGCATCAGCTCCGCGTCGCCTGCTCCAGGGTTTGTTCCACCGCAGTGGAGACGCGTTCGATGTACTCCCGTCCCAGCGTTGGATACACCTGGAGCATGAGGCTCGTCTCGCCCAGTTCCTGCGCAACCCGGAGGCGGCCGGCGGGGCGCCACTGCGGTGGGAAGGCCTTTTCAAGGTAGACCTCGCTGCAGCTTCCGGTGCCGCAGTAGACGCCGCCGGCCGCGAGCCGAGCGGCAATCCGCTCCCGGCCCCAACCGGGCCTGAGCATCTCTGGCCGCACGAAGGCGTAGTACTTGTAATAGGAGTGGCTCATCCATTCCGGCGGACGGGCAATGCGCAGACCGGGCAGCCGACCCAGCCGCTCGTCGAGCAGTGCCGCGTGCTGCTGCCGCTTTCGGACCCATCGCGGCAGCTTGCGCAGTTGCACCCGGCCCACTGCCGATTGCACCTCGCTCAGCCGCCAGTTGGTGCCGAACGACTCGTGCAGCCAGCGGAATCCGGGGGCGTGCTCGCGGGCATGGACCGCATCCCAGTTCTTGCCGTGGTCCTTGTAGGCCCACATCTCGCGCCACAGTGGCTCGTGGTTGGTCACCACCATGCCGCCCTCGCCCGCCGTGGTCATGATTTTGTCCTGGCAGAAGGAGAAGGCGCCGATATCGCCCATCGAGCCAACGGCGCGGCCCCTGTAAGTTGCTCCATGCGCCTGCGCGCAATCTTCCACGACGGCCAGGCCGCGTTCCCGCGCCAGCTCCAAGATCGGGTCCATCTCGCAGGGCCAGCCTGCCAGGTGAACCGCGACGATGGCCTTGGTCTTCTCCGTCAGCGCGGCGCGCACCGTCTCCGCGGTCATGTTCTGCGAGTCGCGGTCCACGTCCGCGAAGACCGGC
>JBAVMZ010000331.1:0-2230 GCA_049690595.1 Occallatibacter sp.
CTTGACAACTCTACCGACACGCGCCGTAGTCTTGCGCGTCTTGCTCAGCTCTTTGGTCAGGCCATGCAGTTGTTCGCCGGCCACCGCTGCCCGAGTACCTGGCAGCGCGCAAGGCCCCCCGAATGCCGGTCGTCCGCGGAAATCACTTTGTGCGTGGAGAGCCATTGCGTTGAGTACCGAACTGCTTTGACACAAGATTAAAAGAGGTGAATATTACACATTAGGTGCAGATCCACATCTGCATCGCAGGAGGCACCGTCCGCCATGAGACCTGTCGATTCCTCAAACGCCGGGACTGCGGCCCTGGGCCAGGATTCCCCGATGAATTGGAAGACCACCACCGAAGGCGGCGCCTACCTCGACTTCCGCGGCGCGGAGCTACCGGCGATCGAGGGAATCGACGAAGCCTGCATCGCGAGGTTGGCGCGGATCGTGCGGGGCCTGGCGTTCACGGCGGTGGACGCGGCGAAGAGCGGCCATCCGGGCGGGTCGAGTTCCAAGGCGGAGATGATCACGGCGCTGCTCGCGTCTGGCGCGCTGGCGTTCGACCCGGCGCGGCCGAAGCACCCGGGGCGGGACCGCGTCATCTGGTCGGCGGGACACTGCTCGCCGCTGTTCCACGCGATAGTGGCGCTGGTATACGAGTGCCAGCGGCGCGCCGGGATCGCGCAGGACGCGGAGGCGCGCGGCGCGGTCGAGTACCCGGAAGACCTCGCGCGTTTCCGGCGCTATGGTGGGCCGGGCGGGCACGTAGAGTCGTACCTGGCTCTGGCCGACGCATCGACAGGCAGTTCGGGGCACGGGTTCTCAATGGGCCTGGGCGCGGCGGCGCTATTGCGGTCGTGCGGGTTGGACTCTCGCGCATGGGTCATGGCCGGCGATGCCGAGACCGAAGAGGGGATGAGCTACGAGGCGCGCAACCTGGCGGCGAGTCTGAGTCTTGAGAACGTCGTGGTGGTGCTGGATTACAACCAATTCGGCATCGACGGGCCGATCACGGAAGTGCTTCCTGCGCCGTACCTCAGCCACTGGTCGTCATTCGGGTGGAACGTGATCGAGGCCGGCGGGGATAACGTGCGCGAGCTGGTTCACGCTTACGGGGTCGCGAGACGCGGCTTCGGCAATGGCCGGCCGACCGTGGTGCTGTGCCACACCTTGAAAGGCCGGTTTTACGGGCGGCTGGAGGGTACAGCGGACTCGCATGGCACGCCGCTGACGCGTGCCGAGTACGCCGAATCGATGCGGGCACTCGGCTTTCAGGTGAGTGCCGACGGCGGCCACCCGTTGGCCGACATGGCGGCCGTGACCACGGAATTGAGCCGGCAGGACACGCAGTATTTGAATGCGCGATTGGAGGTGGCCGCCGCGCTCATTCCGCCCGAGGCGGTTCTGGTGGACCGGATACGAGACGCGCTTCCCGGGCGGCCGTTGGCGGATTACCGCACCATCCGGCGGCCCGAGACGCTGCCTCCGGACCTCGTCTTCCCGCCCGGCCAACCGGTGCCGACGCGCAAAGCGACCGAAGCCTGGTTTGCATGGATGATGCGGCAGACGCCGTTCTTTTATGTGGGTGCGGGAGATTTGGCAAAGTCGATTCTCACTGGCAAGGCCGAACAGGTTCACGGATTGCTGAGTCCGGCGAATCCCACGGGCCGGGGCATCCGTTTCGGCATCGCCGAGCAGAACATGGCGATGATGTGCGTGGCCATGGCGGGCGAGACGCTGCCTGGCGGCTACCGGCCGATGACGGCATTCGCCAGCTACGGGGTGTTCTCCGTGATGATGGCCAACGCCGTGCGGATGGGCTTGATCAACGCCGACGTGAACGCCGCGGCAAAGCCGTTTTTCATTCTGCTGGCGGCGCACGACGGGCCCGAGACGGGCGAGGACGGCCCAACCCACCACGGCCTTTTCTGGATGTCGCTGTATTCGGCCTATCCCGGCATCAAGGTGTACAAGCCGCTGGACGCAAACGAAACCGTGGAGATGCTGTTCCACGCAGCGGAACGCGGCGAGCCGGTTGTGCTATCGGTGGTACGTCCAAGTGTGCCGGTGTTTGCGCGTGGCAATGGCGTGCCCGAGGCGCGCGCTGCGCTTGACGGAGCGTACGTCTTCCGCAATTATTCCGGGAACGGCAAGCGCAGGCTGCCGGTGGCCGTGTGCGGAGGACAGATGCTCGCAAACGTGCTGGCCGCTCTGCCGGAGTTGGAGCGCCGGGCCGATATCAAAA
>JBAVMZ010000332.1:0-6301 GCA_049690595.1 Occallatibacter sp.
ACCAAAGAGTGAGAACCCGGAGGGCCCGGAATCGATCCAGAACATTGCCCGCTTCTTCGGCGGCAAGGGCGGCGCGCCCAAACCCGGAGCGCTTCCGCGGCCGGCGCTGGAGATCCCCGTGCCCGCCGGCTCGACCGGTCTGAAGAAGGGTCAGCGCGTCCGCCACTCCAAGTACGGCGAAGGCACCGTCCTGATCCGCGAAGGCGACGGCGAGGACGCCAAGCTCACCGTCCTATTCCCGCGCTACGGCCTGAAGAAGCTGATGGAGAAGTTCGCCAACCTCGAGAGGGTCTGAGCCGGGCGTCTCAGTGCCCGCAGTCGAAGCGCGGCTCGGCCAGCCCGCCGTGCACGAACTGGTAGACCGCCTTCAGCCTCCCGGCGTACTCCATCAGCGATTCGATGCCGCCCTTGCCCTTCTCGTATGGGGAGGTTTCGACTCCGCTGAGGGTCTTCATCAACTGCGCCACGAGGTCCTCCAGCTTGTATTCGTCGGGCAGGTTGGTCTTGTAGAGCGTCAGTTGCTGCTGCACCAGGTAGTTGTATTTGGGCGACATGTAGGTGCAGTAGTCCACCCGGGCGTTGTGTAGAGCGATCTCCTGCTCGGCCAGCGCGCCGCAGCCCGCGCCCCCGCCCCTGAGCATCGATTGCAGTTTGTCCTCCTCGGCCTTGATCTTGTTCATCCGCTGCTGGCCCTCTACGTCAGTGTCGAGGGCTGCGAACTGGCGCTGCAACTTCATGGTGGAATCCATCAGCTTGGTGGTCAGCGCAGACTGCTGCTGAGTCAGAGACGTCATTGCGGAGATCTTCTTCGGATCCATCGGGGCCTGCCCGGAAGCCATCTTCTGCGCCGCCAACTGCATGGCCATCTGCTGTTTCTGCTGCGGGGTCATGTTCTTGAGCTGATCCTCGCTCAGGCCCTTGAATCCGGGGACGTTGACCGCTCCGGCCATCGCCTTCGCGTCGTTGGCCTTTTTCCAGGCATCGATCTGCTTCTGGCGGAACTGGAGCTGGTCGCTCATTTGGCGTTCGACGCCGCCCACCTGCGCCTCAAAGTCGCTGCGCTCCCTGGCGCCCTGCTCGGTGGCGGGGCAGGTGTTCTGGGGAATCTGCGGCAGCATGGGCAGAAAGGCCTCCGGCATTACCTGGGTAAAGCCCGTGGCCGAGACGCCCAGGACAAACAGCAGTGCAAGTCTCTTCATCGCATCCATCTGCCTTTCGCGTTTGCGAAGTTCGCCGTATGCGGGCACAGGGCGGCCTCAGTTCCGGCCGCCCCAGCCGCGCTCCATCTATTTCGTGGCGATCTCAACCAGCTCAACCCTGCGGTTTTTGGCGCGGCCATCCTCGGTCTTGTTGGTGGCCACCGGCGCGTACGGTCCCGCGCCATAGGCGATCAGCCGCGTCGGCGCAACGCCGAGCCGGGTGGTCAAGGCGGTGACCACGGCCTGCGCCCGCACCTGCGAGAGCTTCACGTTGGCTGCCGCGTCGCCCACCATGTCGGTGTGCCCCACAATGTAGACCCTCAGCGCGGGATGCTCTTTGAGCAGTTTGGCAATCTCGCCCAGGGCCGGGTCCGACTCGGGCTTCAGATCGGACTTGGCGGTGTCGAAGTAGATCCCGTAGATTGCCACTTCGCCGGCGTCGTTCAGACCCTGCGCCATGGCTGCGGCGTCCATGGTCACTTCCTGCTTCATGGTCTGCTTCTCGACGATATTGAGGTCGTATTCGCCGTACCGCTCGGCGCTGCGCGCGTTCACCTCGAGCCAGACCTCGCTAGCGCTCTTCGGAAGGCGGATTGTGGTGGTGAACTCGCCTTCGAACAGCACCTTTCCCCCAGCAGCGCGCGCTGCATTCTGATAGTTGCGCAACACCTGAAGGGTGCTTCCCTTGGGAAGGTTGTCCTGCAGCCTGTACCGGATCTTCACATGGCGGCCTTCGACGGATTCCTCGCGCTCTTTGCCGTTCTCCTTCACCGAGAACTTGTAGGCATCGAAGACCGTGTCGTTGTAATGGGTGATCCAGTAGCCGGACATGCGCGAGATGCCGGGAAAGTCCTTCGATCCCGGTTCATCCTGTTGAGCAATCGCGGGCAACACCGTGACGGCCGCGAAGACCGCCACGAGAAGAGAGCGGAGAATGAGCTTCATCGAAACACCTCGGCCTGGGTTGTGTTGGAGTTCTGAGATTGGCAGGAATCCGGCGCAATCCTGCCGCCGTCCAATGCCGCGCCGGGCTCAGTGAGGCTGGTTGGTCTGTTTTACGGTGCCGCTGCCGGTGCTCTTGCCCGTCTTGACATTGGCCGAGCCCGAGGCGGTGGCGTCGATCGTGGTGGAACCGCTGGCTTGGATGCCGTCGTCGTTCCAGACGCCCTCGGTCTTTGTCGTGCAGCCGGACGGGGGGACGAGCAGCGCATCCGCAGGCGGCGCCAGCTTCACCGAGTGCACCTCGAAGGCGACCATCGGCATGCCATCGGGCCCGGGCATCTGCGCCTTGATGATGAAGTGCCCCTGGTCGGCGATCCACACCCGCGACTTCACCCCGTCCTGCTCGCGATCCACCACATGCGCGTAGACCCCGGCCAGCATTCCCTTCGGCGTCGCCGGCAGGCTCAACTTGGCAATCTCGTCGGCCGTCGGCGGCGGCAGCGCCATCGGATCGTAGTTCGGCGCCATGCCGCTGGCCGTATAGTTCATCCAACTGCACGAGGAGTGCAGAAGATCCTGCGTATACACCCGCTTCGTTTTCAGGTCGAACCATCTGCGGATGTGTACCCCTTCCTTCTGTCCTGGCGCCGGCGCCAGCACCACGTCGGTCATCTCCCGAGCCCCGTTGCGGTTCACCGTAATCAGCGACGGCGAGGGCGAGAACATCGACTCAAGGGTGATCCGCGAGGCCACCTCGACGGTGTATGCCTGCGGTGCGGCGGTTTGGGCCGGCAGGGGGTTCGAACTCAGGAAGGCGGCAAAGACAAAGAGCGGCAAATGTGCTCTCGGAACATGCATATCTTCCTCCCGATGGTTGGGCTCCCGCGGTGTTCGACAGGGATCGGTTTGGAGGAGGGCGATGTTTTTGGTGTGCGGGAGTGCCGGGCAGAATAGTAGGCGATGGCCCGGTGAAAAGCAAGAGGCAAGTGAGGGCCGCGGCGGAGCGCGCCGCAGCCCTGCGCGATGCTGATTCCTCTCAGTATTCGAGACCGATGACGAGCGGTTTGCGGTGCTCCGGCTCCGGCTCTTCGCCACCCAGGCGCTTGGCAGGCTCTTCGCCGTCGAGGACGCGGAAGACTCCCGCGGCGAGCGCCTCCAGCTCGTCCTCGCCGGGGTAGACCGTGATGGGCGCGATCCACTCGATGTATGGCCGCAACTTCTCCAGCAGCCGCTCGCTGTAGGCCATGCCGCCGGTCAGGAGCACCTGGTCGACGCGGCCCTCGAGGACGGCGGTCATGGCGCCGGCCTCCTTGCCGATCTGGTAGATCATCGCCTCGTAGACTCGGCGGGCATCGTCGTCGCCTGCGTCGATGCGGCGCTCCACCTCGCGCAGGTCGCGCGTGCCGAGATAGGCAAAGAGTCCGCCCTCGCCGAAGACCAGCCGGTTGAGCTGCTTCTCGTTGTACTCGCCGCTGGTGCAGAGCTTGATGAGGCCCTTGACCTGCACCGAACCGGTGCGGTCCGGCCCGAACGGCCCTTCCTCCGGCGTGTTGTTGTCGATTGTCCGTCCGTCCCGGTGCGCGCTCACCGTGATCCCCGAGCCCATGTGCGCCACGATCAGCCGCAGATCCTCGTAGCGGCGGCCCTGCTCGCGGGCAAAGCGCTTGGCCACCGCCTTGGTGTTGAGCGCGTGGCCGTAACACCAGCGGGCAATGAGCGGAGTGCCGGAGAAGCGCGCGCATTCCTGCCACTCGTCCACCGTCACCGGGTCCACGATGTAGGCGTCGACGCCGGCCATGCGGGCGAACTTCAGCGCAAGCACCGCGCCCAGGTTCGAGGCGTGTTCGCCGCGCCGCGCCAGGCGCAGCTCTTCCACCATGGTCTCGTCCACCAGGTAGGTGCCGCAGGTCATCGGCGGCAGCAGGCCCCCGCGGCCGGCGATGGCGGCAAAACGGACCGCGCCGTAGCCTGCCGCCTCCAACTCCTTGCGGATCTGCGCGGCGCGAAACTCAAGCTGGGCGAGCGAGGAGTGGCCGCGGAACTGTTCGAGTTCCTCGTCGCGATGCCGCACGGTGCCCACCCACTCGGCGCCGGCGCGGGTAAAGATGCCGAACTTTGTTGTCGTGCTTCCGGGATTGAGCGCCAGCACCCGGCTGCTTTCCATGGTCAATTTCGCGGCCTCCCGGCCTCAAGAATTGTACCGTGTTCGCGGTCTGGCTGCCGACCCGGGCGCGGCAGAAGCGCGTGAGATGCGGGCCTCGCTGCGCCGCCTCAGCGCTGGTTGACCAGGCGGATAGTCTCCAGAAAGACATCGCCGTCGATGGTCAGGCTCTTTGCGCTGATCTTGTCCATGGTGTCCTGGGCGGTGTGGTGGTAGCTGTTGTTGGGGCCGTAGTTCAGGTCGACGATGTCGATCGACGGAACGCCGCGCTTCACGAACGGCTTGTGGTCGTCCTCGACCTCCTGCGCGGTCTTGAAAAAGTACTTTTCGTTCCCGAACTTCTTCGCGGCCTGGCGCACGAGGTCGACCAGCCAGGGGGTGGAAAGGGTCTCGCGCTGAATGTCCAGATCCTTGTCGCCGATCATGTCGGCCAGAATGAAGGCTTTGATCTTGCCCAGCGTGCCGTCGCGGCCCCACCGCGCGGCCAGATGGCGCGTGCCGTAGGTGGAGTCCGAGTCGGACCAGGCTTGAATGGCCTCTTCTCCGTCGTCGAAGAGCAGCCACACGGAGTAGCCCTCGAGCTTCTTGCCGTTCGCCACCTGAGGGCGCAGCACATCCGCTATCGCCATCAGCAGGCCCGTGGTCGAGCCCCCGTCGTTGGCGCCCACGAAGTTGATGTTGCGGAGCCAGTAGTTGGTTTCGTAGTGGGTGGCCAGCACGATGACGCCGTCCTTCTTGCCTGGGAAGCGGACGATGAAGTTGCGCATGGCCACCGGGCCGATGGGCGTGTCGGCGGTGAAGGCGTCCTCTTCGAGCTGGTCGTGCTGAAAGTGCTGGCGCAGGAACTGCTCGGCTTTCGCATGACCGGGACTGGTGGGCCACCGCGGGCCGATGGAGACGAACTGACGGGCGTATTCCAGCGCCTGCGCGCCGTTGAAGTGCGGCTGGGCCTGCGCGGCGACGGGCAGGGCGAGCAGCACGAGGCAGGCGAGAGCCTTGGCAGTGGCCCGGAGGGTTGTGGGGATTGCTGTACTCGTCATGGAGCGTTCCCTCTGGGGCTGAGGCCCCTTCCGAACAAGACCGTCGCCTATTTCGCGGCGGAAACGGAATCCTTGGCGCGCCGGCGGTTGGGATGCACCCACCAGGCCACGCCGATCCCAACCATATAAAGCGAGAGCATGGGGATGGCGTAGACGCACATCGTCCACGGGTCGGGGCTGGGGCAGATGATGGCTGCCACGATGAAGACCGCGAGGATCGCGTAGCGGATGTTCTTCCAAAGGAAGCGCGGGCTGACGATGCCGAACATGGCCAGGAAGAAGATCAGCACCGGCAGCTCGAAGCTGATGCCCAGCCCGAGAATGATCGAAAGAAAGAAGCCCGAGTACTCCTCGATGGTGACCACGGGATTGAAGTTGTGGCCGAAGTCCACGATCAGAATCTTCATGGCGCCGGGCAGAACCCAGAAGTAGCCGAAGCACGCCCCCGCCAGAAAGAGGCCGATGGTGACGAACATGAAGGGGACGACGAACCGCTTCTCTTTGCTATAAAGACCTGGGGCGATGAAGAGCCACACCTGGTAGAGGATGAACGGAGAAACCAGGATGGCGCCGCCAATGAGCGAGACCTGCAGCGACATATTGAGCGGGTCCATCGGATGGGTGAAGGAGAGCGTCTTCCCGATGTGGACCAGCGGGGCCTGGATGATGGTGATCAGGCGGTCGCGAAGAAAGAACCAGGTCAGTGCGGCGCCCACCAACAAGTAGATCGCCGAGTGGACGATGCGCCGCCGGAGCTCGTCCAGGTGCTCCATCAGACTCATGCCGGGCAGCTCGGCGCGCTCGCTCACCGCGGCGCGGGCCTTGGCGATGGCGTCGCTGGCGTCAACCATGGCTGGCCTCCTGTGCGGGAGCTTCCGGGGCGGGGCCAGTCTCGGCGGTGGGCGGCTCGGCGGCGGCTATTGCGGCGGGCGCGGGTTCTTCTGGGATCGCACCGGGCC
>JBAVMZ010000333.1:0-2181 GCA_049690595.1 Occallatibacter sp.
GGTCAGGGCCACCGAGTCCGCCCCGCCGGAGAGGCCGACGGCGAGGCGGAGGCCGGGGCGCAACAGGGCCAGGTCGAGGCGGAGAGTAGCGGGAGCGGGCACGAAGCGATGATAGCGCCGGGAAGGCCCGTGCGAGTCCGCGAAGGGGAGTGTTGCAGGGGCGGCTCGGGGGGCAACGAAAATGACCCGCGGGTTTGGCGAGGGCCGGGAGAGCTGGGTGGCGGGACGAATTCACACTACGTTTGCAATCTCTTTGCCTCGTTGCAGTAGTCTGTTAACGATTCCGTGCGGCCTGTGCGTACTCCGTTGAACGGCCGCCGGTCGAGGGCAAACCGGTTGAGTCAAACCATTTTTGTTCTGGAAGACGATGTAGACATTGCGCGGCTGGTGCAGCATCACCTGGAGGCGGCGGGTTTTTCGGCGCGGCTTTATCACACGCCGGCGAACCTGATTCCCGATGCCGAGCGGCAGGCGCCCGCGCTTTTCTTGCTGGACATCATGGTGCCGGGCGGCGATGGGTTGGACGTCTGCCGTCGGCTGCGGGCCAATCCGGCGCTGTCGACGATCCCGATCATCTTTCTGACGGCGCGGGCCGGGGAAAACGATCGCGTTCTGGGGCTTGAGCTGGGCGCGGACGACTACATCACCAAGCCGTTCGCCACGCGCGAGCTGGTGGCGCGCGTCAAGGCCGTGCTGCGACGTTTCGAGCGGCCGACGACGCCGACGATCATCCGCTTCGAAGAGGTGGTGATCGACGCCAACGCCATGCAGTTGCGGGTGCGCGGCGAGCTGACCACGACCACGGCGACCGAGTTCCGGCTGCTGGACTACCTGGCGCGGCATCCGGGCCGGGTCTTCAGCCGCGACCACCTGCTGGACGCGGTCTGGGGCGATGCGCGCTTTGTCACCCCGCGCTCGGTGGACGTCTATGTCCGCCGCATCCGGGAGAAGATCGAGGTGGACCCGGAGAATCCGCGCTATCTGAAGACGGTGCGCGGGGCCGGCTACCGCTTCGAGATTCCCAAAGGCGAGTAGGTCGATTTGAACCGCAGAGTATTCGGGAAACTCCTCGAGCTATTTGTCGCGCTGCTGGTGCTGCAAACGGTGGTGATGTGGCTGTTTTTCTATGCCTTCATGCGCCAGGACACAGGGCCGCGCCCGTGGTGGTTCACGCTGCGCGAGGTGCTGCTGGCCGGCGCCATTGCGCTGGCGGTGGCGGTGCCGGTGGCGGCGTGGGTGGCGAGTTCGGTTTCAAAGCGGCTGGAACGCGTGATCGCCTTTGCCCGCCGCATCGCCGGCGGCGACCTGGGTGCGCGCCTGGCTCACGCCGACAACGACGAGCTCGCGACCATGGAAGCGGCGCTGAACCAGACGGCGGAGCGCCTGGGCGAGAGCTTTGCCGAGCTGGAGGCGCGGCGGCAGGAGCTGGCGGCGATGCTGGACTCGATGCAGGAGGCCGTGGTGGCCATCACGCGCGAGGGCCTGGTGCGCTGGTCCAATTCCGTGATGCAGCGCATCTCCGGGACGTTTATCCGCGCCGGCCGCCCGCTGGTGCACTCGGTGCGCGACCCGGATCTGCTGGCCTGCGTGCGCGGCGCTCTGGAGAAGGGCGAGGTGCGCTTCGGGCGGGCCAGCTCGCTGGCGCCGGGGCGCATCTTCGAGATCAGCGCGGCGCCGCTGCCCTCGGGCGGGGCACTGGCGGTGCTGCACGACGTGACCCGCATCGAGGCGGCGGAGAAGTCGCGGCGCGACTTCATCGCCAACGTCAGCCACGAGCTGCGCACGCCGCTGACTTCGATTCAGGGCTTTGTGGAGACGCTGATCGAGGAGCCGGCGCCGAACCCCGAGACCGCGCGCGAGTTCCTGGGTGTGATCCAGAAAAATGCCAGCCGGATGAGCCGCCTGACCGAGGACCTGCTCGCGCTGGCCAGCGTGGAGAGCCCGGACTACAAGTTGGCGCCGCAGCCGGTGAAGGCCAGCGCACTGGTCGACGATGCCATCGAGGCGCTGGGCGGCATCGTGGTCGACTCGACGGTGACGCTGGAGTCGAGCGGCGCGCCGGAGAGCCTGGTGATGGCCGACCCGGACGCGATGAACCAGGTTTTTGGCAACCTGATCGAGAATGCGCTGAAGTACGGCAGGGGCGGCGCCCGGATTCTGGTGGGGGGCAAGCGCCTGGAG
>JBAVMZ010000334.1:0-6953 GCA_049690595.1 Occallatibacter sp.
CTTCAAGCAGGAAGTAAAGAACGTTCTCGGCCTCGCCGCGGCGGATGGCCAACATGCGATGCGAGGGAATCGTCTTCACCGGCTCGGAGTACTCGTAGTACATCTTGAACTTTTCCTGCTCGTCGACGGCGTCGGTGGCCTTCTTGCTGACGACTGTGCCCTCATTGAACACGAGAGTGCGGAGCGCCTTGCGCAGGTCGGCGTCTTCGCTGGTCCACTCGGCGACGATGTGCCGCGCGCCTTCGAGCGCTTCCTCGACCGTGGCCACGCCCAGCTCCGCGTTTACGAAGGTGGGCGCGAACTCGGCGAGCGGCGTCTCGGCCGGCGTCTGCGCCCACAGGTATGCGGCCAGCGGCTCCAGTCCCTTCTCGCGCGCGATGGTGGCCTTGGTGCGGCGCTTCGGCTTGTAAGGGAGGTAGAGGTCTTCGAGCTCGCTCTTGTCGAGCGTGGCCTCGATGCGCGCCTTCAGCTCGTCGGTCAGCTTGCCTTGCTCGGCAATCGAGGCGAGGATGGTTGCGCGCCGCTCGGCCAGCTCGCGGAAGTAGGCGAGCTTCTCTTCGATCGCGCGAATCTGCACCTCGTCGAGGTTGCCGGTGACTTCCTTGCGGTAGCGGGCGATGAAGGGGACGGTGCCGCCGTCGTCGAGCAGTTCGATGGTGGCCACGAGCCCGCGCAGGGGCACGTTCAGCGTTTGCGCAATGTGCAGCAGAATTTCAGGGGAGAGGTTTTTTGTTTCGCTCATCGGTGGTCCCCTACTATCGTACAAGGGACCGCTCGGACGGCCGCTGAGGAAAACGGCGATGGAAGTGTGGCCGGCGAACGAGCGTGGGTCGGGAGACCCACGCTACAGCCGGCCGGGAGGCCGGCGCTACATTTGATGCGGGCTACATGGGGTGCGGGCTAGCCGGAGATGGCTTGGCGCAGACGCTCCTCGGCCTCGGCGCTCCAGTAGCCGCAATCGAGTTCGAAGAAGACGCTGGTGTAGGGAATCGTCACCGTGGTCTTGAGCAACAGCACGCGGAAGAGGCTCGCCGCTTCGTCCAGCTTGTGAATGATCTGCTCGTGCGGCAGGGATTCGGCGCCGGCGAGTTGCTCGCGAAGAGCCTCACGGTAGGCGCCGATGCCCGGCGCATCCGTCTCGCTCACATGTGCCAGCTCGGCATCGACCAGGATGCGCGCGCGCACATGGCTGCACGATGCAGTCGCCGCGGCCACGGCGCGCACCACGTCGAGCTGCTCCGCGCCGGTCGCGATGGTTTCAATGCCGGGATTGGCCTGCGCCGGGTAGGCCGCATCGGCCACCACGATCCAGTTGCGATGCCCGAAGAGGGGCAGCAGCTCGCGCAGCCGCTCCTGCCATGCGGGAAGACAAGTCTCGTTCGTCACTGGAGCTCCTCGTCCTGGCAGACAGCCACTTTGCCGCACTTGCCGCTCGCCATCAACGCGTAGGCATCGGCCGCGCGCTCCAGCGGGAAGCGGTGCG
The DNA here is from genome assembly GCA_049690595.1 of Occallatibacter sp. Lineage (GTDB taxonomy): Bacteria > Acidobacteriota > Terriglobia > Terriglobales > Acidobacteriaceae > Telmatobacter. The sequence continues at coordinate 1,484 of JBAVMZ010000334.1, forward strand.
TGACGATATCGGCCGGGTGCAGGTTCCAGCGCACGAGCCGCTCCACCAGCTCCTCCATCAGCCACGTGGAGGTGACCCACGAACCGTAGAGCGTCTTCTGATCGTGAATCATGTCGGGCGAGGGGTTGATCTCGACGCGGCCGCCTTCGCCGAGAAAGACAATGCGTCCCCACTTGCGCGTGGCGCGGATGGCCGTGGCGCGCGCCTGGTCGTTGGCGGAGCAATCGACCGCGCGCTCGACGCCCGCGCCGCCGGTTAGCGCCTTCACCTCGGCGACGTTGTCCGGCCCCGACGCGAGCACCGCATCGCAGAGGCCGAGATCGCGCGCAATCTTCATCCGTTCTTCGACCACGTCGATGCCGATAATCTGCTGTGCGCCCAGCTTGCGCGCCAGCGCCGCAGCGGCGAGGCCGACCGGACCAAGGCCGGTGACCAGCACCGCGTGGCTGCCGTCGATGCCGATCTTCATCAGCCCTTCGTAGACCGTGCCGAAGCCGCAGGCCACCTGCGCGCCGTCGGCATAGCTGAGCGAGCCGGGCAATGCGATCAGGTCCTTCTCCTCGGCCAGCATGTACTCGGCCATGCCACCGTCGCGCTGCCATCCGTAGGCGCGGCGGTACTTCTCGCTGGTGCAGGAGATCATGTAGCCGCGCCGGCAGTCGTTGCAGACGCCGCAGCCGGAGATGTGATAGACAATTACACGATCGCCCACGGCGAAGCGCCGGCAACCAGGGCCGGCGGCAACGATCTGTCCGCAGGGCTCGTGCCCGGCGATCATGTTCTGGTAGCCCTCGGGCCCCTTGCCCAGGTGCTCGTGATAGATGCAGCGGATGTCGGAGCCGCAGATGGTCGAGGCCTTCATGCGCAGCAGGACTTCGCCGTGGCCGGGCGTGGGCACGGGCACAGTGCGCATCTTCACGATCGAGTTGCCGGGCAGATAGGCGGCCAGCATGGTGTCGTTCATGGTTCGCTTCTCCTCGTCGCGCACGCGCGCGTCACGGCGGTGTGATCTCGCCGTTCATATCCCACAGGTCTTCCCAGGTCTGGCCGGCCTTCCAGAGGAAGACCTGGCCCTTGATCAGCCGGCAGTTGCGGTCGATGCCGGCGATCGAGCGCATCTCGTCTTCGGTGAGCGGGTCTTCGACCGCGGCCAGCAGATTGGCGCGGTAGTTGCGCGGATTGACCGAGAACGGAATCGGCGCCTGGCCGCGCTGGACCGCCCACTTGATGCAGACCGCGGCCGGATGCACGCCGTGGCGCGCGGCGATCTCCGCGATGACCGGGTCCTCGGTGGGCGCGGTGTCTTCGGGAGTGCGATCGCGCTCGGGCCGCCCCGGCGAGCCAAGCGGGCAGTAGCCCACGGGCACAATGCCGTTGGCCACGACGAAGTCAAAGAGCGCCGGCTGCTGGAAGTGCGGATGCAGCTCCATCTCGTTGACCGCCGGCTTGATGCGCGCGTCGGCGAGCACGAGCTTCAGCTTCGGGATGGTCATGTTCGAGGCGCCGATGTGGCGCACCAGACCCATGTCGACCAGCGCTTCCATCTTGCGCCAGGTCTTCATGTAGCTGGCGTGGATGTAGGGCTTGGCGTCGGGCGAGCGCGAGCTGACATCGCAGCCCGGCGGATGGAAGTTGGGGAAAGGCCAGTGGACAAGATAGAGGTCGAGATACTCGAGGCGCAGGTCGGCCAGCGACTTGCGGCAGGAGGCGATGACATCGTCCTCGCCGTGCTTGTCGTTCCAGAGCTTCGAGGTGATCCACAGCTGGTCGCGGCGGATGCCGCCGTGCTGAATCTCCTCGAGCGCGGCGCCGATCTCCGGCTCGTTGCCGTAGACCGAGGCGCAGTCGAAGTGGCGGTAGCCGATGGCCGCCGCGCCCTTGACCGCCTCGGCCACCTGCGCCGCCGACACACTATCGGAGCCGAAGGTGCCGAGGCCGACGGCGGGCATCGAGGCGCCGGTGGAGAGGATGCGCTGCGGAACGCGCGCGGGATCGATGGCTTGTGGCGCGGAAGCGGTGAGGGTCATGGCTCTCCCTTTCGCTGCGGGCGAGCAAAAAGAGAGCTCCGGCGCAGCGAAGTTACCGATAACTATGATGCCAAAACCATACCGCTCTCTGTGGCCTGTGTCAAGTTCTCCGCCGCGCTTCTCCGCCCTGCTCTCCGCCGCGCTTACGCCTGCCCGCGGCTGGCCGCACTTGTTCGCCGCGCGCCCTGCGGCGCATACTGGGCAGGATTGGAGAAAACTCCGCGCACGAGATGAAGCCAGAGCCCGACAGCACACTGCGGCCGCATCCGCGCCCCGACAAGCCGGTGCGGCTGAAAGACATCGCCCTCGAACTCGGCCTCTCCACCGTCACCATCTCCAAGGTGCTGCGCAATCATCCGGACATTAGCGATGCGACGCGGCAGCGCGTCCTGCGGCGCATGGAAGAGCTGAATTATCTGCCCAACTTCGCCGCCCGCGCGCTGGTGACCGGACACACATGGACCATCGGCCTGGTGGTGCCCGACCTGCTGCACCCGTTCTTCGCGCAGATCGCCAAGGCCATCTCGGCTGGCATCCGCCAGCACGGTTACAGCCTCATTCTCGCCTCCTCGGAAGAGGACCCGAAACTGGAGCAGCGCGAGATCGAGCAGTTGCTGGCGCGCCGCGTGGACGTTCTTCTAGTGGCCTCGGCGCAGGCGTCGCCGGCCGGCTTCCGGACCATTGCCGAGCGCGGCGTTCCCTTGATCCTCATCGACCGGTGCTTTGCCGGGTTCGGCGCCAACTTCGTCGGCGTCGACGACGAGACCGTGGGCTTAGTGGCAACCCGTCATCTGATCGACCAGGGATGCACGCGCATCGCGCACATCCGCGGACCGGAGACGAGCACGGCCGTGGGACGGCTCAATGGCTACAGGAAGGCGCTTGCCGAAAAAGGAAGAAAGCCGCTGCCCGGTCACGTTGTTTCGATCGGGGCCTCGGGCGACGACCGCGGCGAGCCGGGCGGTTACGCGGCCACGCGCAAGCTGCTCGCTCTCAAGCAGCGGCCCGACGGCATCTTCTGCTTCAACGACCCCGTGGCCCTTGGCGCGATGCGCGCCATCTTCGAGGCTGGCCTGCGGATTCCGAACGACGTGGCCGTCGTTGGCTGCGGAAATGTTCTCCACCTGGATCTTCTGCGCGTGCCGCTCACGTCGGTCGACCAGGAGAGTTCCGCCATCGGCAGCCATGCGGCGGAACTGGCGCTCTCGCTGGTCAAGGGGAATGGGGCAGTCCAGCCCAGAACCATGCTGTTCACGCCGCGGCTTGTGGCGCGCGCCTCAACCCTGCGCGCCTAGAGCATCTCTGCTATCGGTCGAGAGAGAGCGTGGGCCGGGAGGCCCACGCTACAGCCGGCCAGGAGGCCGGCGCTACAAGTTCTTGCAGGTACAAGTTCTTGCAGGTACAAGTTCTTGCAGGTACAAGTTCTTGCAGGTACAAGTTCTTGCAGGTACAAGTTCTTGCAGGTACAAGTTCTGGCAGGTATTGGCAATGGCAATCCCAATCCCACTTCGAGGTGCAACCGGCGGTGCGCGGAATGACCGGGGAAGCCCATAAACCGGAGGCCGGCGAGCACCAGGATTGGCGGCCCTCGGTGAATCCCTGGCTGGTGGCCTGCTCGGTGATGCTCGCCACCTTCATGGTGGTGCTGGACTCCTCGGTGGCCAATGTCGCGCTGCCGCACATCGCCGGCAGCCTCTCGGCCTCGAACGACGAATCCACCTGGGCGCTGACCAGCTACCTGGTGGCGAACGCCATCGTGCTGCCCGCCTCGGGCTGGATCGTCCGCCGCATCGGACGCCAGCGACTGCTGATGCTCTCCATCGTCCTCTTCACGCTGGCGTCGCTGCTTTGCGGCGTGGCCGTCAGCATGCCCATGCTTATTGTGGCGCGCATCCTGCAGGGCATGGGCGGCGGCGGGATGCAGCCGCTGGCGCAGTCCATCCTGCTGGAGAGCTTTCCCCGCGAGAAGCATCGGCATCGCCATGGCCACCGCTCAACTGGTGCGCGGCGGGCAGGTGCATCAGAACTACCTGGGCGCGCAGGTCACCGCCACCAGCCCCGGGGCGCAGGCGCTGGTAGCCGGCCTCGAGGCGCACTTCCAGGCCGCTGGCGCCAGCGCAGCCAACGCGCACCAGCAGGCGCTCGGCGCGCTCTACCGCAGCCTGCTCCAGCAGTCTTCGCTGCTGGCCTACGCAGACAATTTCGAGTGGCTGGGATTCCTCGGGCTCTGCTGCATTCCGCTGGCCCTGCTGCTGACGCGGCTGCGCACGCGGCGCGACGAAGCGGCCGATGCGGTCCCGGAGTAACGTGCTCTGACCTAGAGCGAAACCGAAGTTGGTGTGTCCTATTGAGCTTGGCGCCGGGTCGCCGCTCCCTGTTGGTCGCGTCGACTTGGGCGCCTTGCCTCCGGGATACAGCCACTCTGGTTTCGCTGTAGCACCGTGACCATGTAGTTTTGTGGTTTCCCAGGTCTCAAAATCGAGACCTGGGGCACCCAGGGTCATGGGCGAGATAACGAAATCACGCGGTCGCGGTTCTAGGCTTCGACGCGCACCACGAGACAGGTTATGTTGTCCTGGCCGCCGGCCTTCTTGGCCGCTTCCACCAGATGCCGGCAGAGGCCGTCGAGCGCGGGGTCGCCCAGCAGAATGGCCTCGATCTGCGCGTCTTTCAACTCGCGGGTCAGCCCGTCGGAGCAGAGCAGGAAGAGGTCGCCTGGCTCGGGTTCCAAGTGGAAGAAATCCGCCGTCACCGAGTTCTGCGTGCCCAGCGCGCGCGTGATGACGTTGCGCAGCGGCGAGCGGAGGGCCTCGGCCGGCGTCATGCGGCCCAGGCGCACCTGCTCCTCCACCAGAGAATGGTCGAGCGTGATCTGTTCCAGTCGCTGCTGGCGCAGGCGGTAGCAGCGGCTGTCGCCCACGTTGACAACGAGAAGCTCGCCGCCCCGCACCAGCAGGCCGACCAGCGTGGTGCCCATGCCGCTCAGGTGCGGGTTGCGCCGGGCGCGGGCATAGATGGACTCGTTGGTTGCGCAGATGGCCTGATCGGCCGCCTCTTCGAGCGAGGGCGCGTCCTCGCCGGCCGGTGCGTTGCCCAGCGCGGCCAGCATCTCGTCCACGGCCTGCTGGCTGGCCACTTCGCCAGCCGCTGCGCCGCCCATGCCGTCGCAGACAATGTAGACGCCGTGCTCGACCGAGTAACCGACCGCATCTTCGTTGGAGGGACGCTTGCGGCCGCGGTCGGTAAGCGCGGCCGCCGCGTAGTGAACGACTGCCGTGGACAAGAGAACTCTCCCGCTGCTCAGTTTACACGGGCCGGCAGGCGGCATGCGGCCCACTTTAGCGCGCCCCGGCCGCAGGCGGCAGCGCCGGCGCCGGGGGCAGCTCGAAGACCTCCAGCGCGCCCGCATTCAGGACGGCCACGCGCTGGCCGGAGGGCGAGAT
>JBAVMZ010000335.1:0-1745 GCA_049690595.1 Occallatibacter sp.
GCCTCGCGCATCTTGAAGCGGGTGATGAGCTGGCAGAGGTTCTGGTAGCCGGTCTGCGACGCGCAGAGCAGGGTAATGCGCGGGGGCTCGGCGGGATGCTGATGTGGCAGCCAGGCGGGCGGCGTAAGGCGCGCGCCCAGGCCGCGGACGGCAATCTCCGCGCCGATATGGGCGCGCAGGCCGGCGCGGCGCGCGGCAGTGTGGAAGCGCGCAGCGCCGTAGAGCCCGTTGCGGTCCGCCAGCGCCAGCGCCGGCATGCCGAGCTGGACGGCGCGCTCGACCAGCGCCTCCGGCTGCGCGGCGGCGGCCAGGAAACTGAAGGCGCTGTTTGTATGGAGTTCGATGTACAACATGGAAAGCACCTTTAGCTGTTGGCACGACTTCACAGGCTGCGAAAACTCAACGTATGGCACAGAAGAATGTGAAAGGGCACGACTTCACAGGCTGCGAAAATTCAACGTATGGCACAGAAAAATGTGTCAGGGCACGACTTCACAGGCTGCGAAAACTCAACGTATGGCACAGAAAAATGTGTCAGGGCACGACTTCACAGGCTGCGGAAAAACTCGACGTATGGCACAGAAGAATGTGAAAGGGCACGACTTCAGTCGTGCCGATAAAGCCAATAAAATCAACTGGGCTTCAGCCCCTGCGGGATGGTTTTCGTGGGCTTTTGCCATCTCTTCGGAGTTCATCCGCTGCCTCTGAAGCCGTACGACCTCCTCGATTGATCTTCTTGCACCTGTCGTTTCACTGCCGGCCAGCCGGTTCAGTCATAGAAAGCCTCCAGTTGCCAGTGGGCGCGGGTAGTGGACGCCTCTTCGCGAAGGCAGACCAGCAGGCAGCCGAGCGAGGCGCCGGGACTCTCGGCCAGCACATCCCACTCCTCGGCGTTCCAACTTCCCGCCGACCACCAGGCGCCGCTCGAGCGCCACGGACCGTAAGCGGCGGTAATGCGGTAGCGCCGGTTCTCGTGGCGGAAGGTAACCGGCCTGCCGCCGCGCTGCTCGACGCGGACAGCTACAGGCGGTCTCAAGCGGCGCAGTGCCAGACGCGGCGCGGCGGCGGGCTTGGCCTCTGCCGAGCCCGAGCCTTCTTCTACGGCGAAATCATCCATGCGGAAAGCTCCTGGACGGTGCGAGTCTTCAAGGACGGGCGACCCGACGCGGTCCTCTCCGGCAATGGCCTTGAGGCGCGCCAGGGTCACGTCGAGACGCGAGGGCTCCGGCGTCTGCGGAGCGAAGAGGCCGAGCTGCACGGTCGATGCGTGGCCGGCTTCGGCGGTCAGCGTGAAGAGCCGCGCCGGCGCCTGCGGCGGGTGGGCGGCAATCTCAAGTTGCAGCAGCTTGAGCAGGAACTTGCGGTCCGTGGTGGCCAGCGCCGGCCGGATAAGTCGACGGTAGACGCGGCCGCCCGACAGCTCCATGTGAACGGTGAGGACGGCCAGCGAGAGGGCCCGTGCGGCGGCCCGCTCCACCAGGCGGTCGATCATGCGCGCGCCAAGGAAGAGCAGGGAACTGGAGTCCTCGACCGGGGTCTCGAACTCGCAGGACTCGCGCAGGATGAACGCGGGCTCGATGGGGGTGAAGCTGTGCGGGTGGGCGCCGCGGGCCAGGGCGCGCCACTCGGCTGCCTGCGGGCCGAGGCGGGCGACCAGCTCGTTCTCGGGCAGCGCGGCCAGCTCGCCCAGGGTGTGGATGCCCCAGGCAGCGAGCGTCTCGGCCGGCTCGGGACCGAGGGCAAGC
>JBAVMZ010000336.1:0-11756 GCA_049690595.1 Occallatibacter sp.
CAGCAGTTGCGCAGGGCCGGCCACTCGGTCACGGTCTACGAAAAGGCCGACCGCATCGGCGGGCTGATGCGCTACGGCATTCCCAACTTCAAGCTGGAGAAGCACGTCCTCGACCGGCGCATCCAGCAGTTGCGGCAGGAGGGCGTGACCTTTCTGACCAACGCGCACGTGGGCGTGAACATTCCCACCGAGACGCTGACCAGCCACTACGACGCCATCCTGCTCTGCGGCGGCGCCGAGCAGCCGCGCGACCTGAGTATCCCTGGGCGCGAACTGAAAGGCATTCACTTCGCCATGGAGTTCCTGCCGCAGCAGAACCGGCGCTGCGAGGGCGACGCGATCGACCCGGCGACGGCCATCAGCGCGGAAGGCAAGCGGGTGGTGATCATCGGCGGCGGCGACACCGGCGCCGACTGCCTGGGCACCAGCCTTCGCCAGGGCGCGAGAAGCGTGACCCAGTTCGAGATCATGCCCAAACCGCCGGCGCAGCGGGCCGCGTCGACGCCGTGGCCAATGTGGCCGCTGCAACTGCGCACCGAAACCTCGCACGAAGAGGGCGGCGTGCGCGACTGGAGCGTGAACACGGTGAAGTTCACCGGCGACGAACAGGGCAACGTGAGCAAGCTGCACTGCGTGCGCGTGGGTCCGCCGCCCAGGTTCGCGCCGGAGGCCGGCAGCGAGTTCATCCTGGAAGCGGACCTGGTGCTGCTGGCCATGGGCTTCCTGGGCCCGGTGAAGAACGGCATGATCGAGCAGTTGGGCGTGGCCCTGGACGCGCGCGGCAATGTGGCCGCCAGCGGCGAGTACCAGACCTCGATCGAGCACGTCTTTGCCGCCGGCGATATGCGGCGCGGACAGTCGCTGGTGGTGTGGGCCATCAGCGAAGGGCGCAAGGCGGCCGCGGCCGTCGACCGCTACCTGGCCACGGTCGAGGAGCCGATTCATCAGCGGCACCGGGTGATGGCGTAGGGAACCGGCAGTTCGAAAACGGGAAGGGCGCGGCGCGAACCGTGACCTTTTTCTCTGCTCCGCGCACCCGCCTGGTTCTCATAAAGCGCTGGAAGAGAGTAGGATGGCGGCGATGAGTTCTCAAGCACCCGTTCTTCGCTACGCGGACAAGGATGGCGAGCACTCGGTTCCGCTCGAGCGCGACACAACCACCATCGGCCGGCTGCCCGGCCAGGACCTGATCCTGAGCGAGAGCTACGTCTCCCGGCGCCACGCCGTCATCGAGCGCAAGGGCGGCGAGTGCGAGCTGATCGACCAGCAGAGCACGCACGGAACCTACCTGAACGGCGAGCGCGTGGAGCGGGCGCGGCTCAAACCCGGCGACCTGATCCAGTTCGGGTCGCTCTCGGCGCAGGAGTTGCGCTTCCAGTTTGCCGCGCCGATGCTCGAGCGCGCGCCCACGCGGCTGGCCGGGGATCTGCTGAACGCGATCTCCGCCCTCTCCGCTCCGGCGCACCAGGGCCGGGCGGCGGCGCGCGAGATCGAGCAACTCAACTTCCTGCTCAATGCCGCGCGCCAGCTCAATGCCGGTGGCGCCATCGACGACATCTTCCGCGTCCTGCTGCAGCTCTCGATGAACCTGACCGGCGTGGAGCGCGGTTTCGTTTTTCTGCGCGAGGGGGACGAGATGCGGCTGGCGCTGGGCCTGCTCGCCGATGGCTCGGTGGTCGACGAAGACTCGACGGTTTCGCGCCGCGCCATGCAGAGGGCCATCGAGAGCCAGTCGAAGTTCTCGGTCAGCGACACGCTCACTCACTCGAGCGCCGGCGCCTGGGCCAGCGTGATGGCCAACTCGATTCGCAGCATCTACTGCATCCCCCTGCGCAAGCACCTGGCCAAGGGCGAGGCGGGCCAGCTTCTGGGATTGCTCTACCTCGACAGCCGCATCGACGCCGGCCACCTGAGCGAGGTGGACCACCAACTGCTGGATACGGTGGCCACCGAGGCCGCCAACCTGCTGGACAATGTGCTGATGGCCGAGGCCGAGCGCAAGGCCCGGCAGACCGCGGAAGAGCTGGCCATCGCCGCGCGGATTCACTCCGGCCTGATGTCGATCGATCTGCCCAGCCTGCCCTGGGCGACGCTGGCCGCGCGCACGGTGCCGTGTCTCGAGATCGGCGGCGACTTCTACGACGCGGTGGCGCTGGACGGCTCGGTGGCCGTGGCCATCGCGGACGTCTCCGGCAAGGGCATTCCCGCCTCCATTGTGGCGGCCGTGCTGCAAGGCATCATCCACGCGCAGTTGCTCAGCGGCCACGGGCTGGCCGAGATTGCCGCGCTGGTCAACAAGTTCCTCTGCACCCGCCGCGTGGGCAAGTACGCCACCATGGTGCTGCTGCGGCTCTACCCCGACGGGCGCGCCGAGTGGGTCAACTGCGGGCACATCCGGCCACTGCACATCACGGCAGAGGGCGTCTCCAGCATGGAAGAGAGCAACCTCATCGTCGGCCTGGTGCCCGGCGCCACCTACGCCGCGGCCGAGTGCCGGCTCAAACCCGGCGAGCGCATCCTGCTGACCACCGACGGCATCACCGAAGCCGAGAACCCGGCAGGCGAGCAGTTCGGCGACGTGGCCCTGAACGAGGCGGCGCGCGGCGGCGACATTCACGCCCTCCTCGATCAGGTGGCCCGCTTCGAGCATCCCAACCCGGCGCAGGACGACTGGACGCTGGTGGACGTGCGCTACGACGGCGAAGCAACGGGTTGAGACGTGGACTCGCCGATGGGTTGGTGCAGGGGGACGGATGCGCGGGCGGGGACGCCGGCGCTACTCTTTGCGGCGCACGCAGCGTTCATTCCAGTCGTAACGCGACGTGGTGCGTTGGGCTGCGCAGGATGACAGTCGCCCGACCGATCATGCGGACTTCTGGATTGCTTCGCGAGGGCGCACCAGGCGGCGCTGCAACTGCTCGAGCGTCTGGCCCTTGGTTTCGGGATAGAAGAGCGTGACCACGGCGAGCTGCACCAGGGTGGCGGCAGCGAAGAAGACGAAGGGCGCCCCCGCGCCGTGCGCCCTCGCGAGGACAGGAAAGGCGAAGGCGATGAGGGTGTTGGCGATCCAGTGGCTGGCGTTGCCCGCGCCCTGGCCCTTCGAGCGGACCGAGGTGGGAAAGACCTCGCCGATATAGACCCAGATGACCGCGCCCTGGGAAAGAGCGAAGAAGGCAATATAGACGACCAGCAGCCCGAGCAGCGCCGATTGATGAGTGCCGGAGAGAAAGACCCAGGCAACGCCGGCCAGGCAGGCGGCAGTGCCGGCGGCGCCGATCATGAGCAGGCTCTTGCGGCCGAAGCGGTCGATGCCGCTCATGCCGACCAGGGTGAAGAGAAGATTGGTGGCGCCGATGACGATGGCCTGCAGGTCACCGGAGAGCTGGCTGAAGCCGGCCGCGGCAAAGATGGACGGCATGTAGTAGAGGATGGCGTTGATGCCCGCCAGTTGATTGAAGGCGCCGATGGTGATAGCGAGAAAGAGCGGGAAGCGATACTTCCACTGGAAGACCGCTTCGTGAGCGGTGGCGTGTTCGGAGGCGATGGCCGACTGGATCTCGGCCAGCTCGGCGTGAGGGTCGGGCGCGCCCATCCGCCGCAGGACGGCGAGGGCTTCGTCAATGCGCTGGCGCGAGGCCGACCAGCGCGGCGAGCGGGGAATGCGGAAGAGCGCGGCGAGAAAGAAGATGGCCGGCGCCGCGGCCACGCCCACCATGGTGCGCCACTCGAACGGGCCGAGGTGGGCCAGGCGGACGAGGTAGTTCGAGGTGTAACCCACCAGGATGCCCAGCACGACGTTGATCTGGAAAGAGCCCACCAGCCGTCCGCGCCAGCGCGCGGGCGAGAGTTCGGTGATGTACACCGGGCCCAGCACGGAGGCCGCGCCGATGCCGATGCCGCCGAGGAAGCGCGTGGCCAGCAGCATGGGCCAGCCAATCGAGAAGGCGCTGCCGGAGGCGGAGAGGATGTAGAGAGCGGCGGCGTAGCGCAGCGCCGTGCGCGAGCCCAGACGCTGCCCGAGGACGCCGGCGATGAAGCAGCCCAACACCGTGCCAATGGGAGCCACGGCCACGGTGAGGCCCTTATCGTAATCGCTGAGCCCGTAGAGCCGCACCACCGATTCGATAATGCCGGAGATGACGACGGTGTCGAAGCCGAAGAGCAGGCCGCCGAGCGCGCCGGTGAGAGTCGCCTTGATGAGTACGGAGTTCGGTCGCATCGGTCAAGCCTTTCCAGCGTGTGTTGGTTTCTGTTCCGCCTCTGTCATCAGCGAACGCACCTGGACAAGCACGCTCGCGGGCAGAGGCGGGGTGGCGGAAACATGGCGCACCACCCAACTGGAGAGGAGTTCGGCCAGCGCGAGGCAATCTCCCGGCGGCCAGCCCTGGACGATGCCGAAGAGCAACCCCGCTGCAAAGGAGTCGCCGGCGCCCACGGGATGGACCAAGGACTGATCGAGGCTGGAGTCGGGCAGGCCGAGCTGCTTGCCTTCCGAAGTCAGCAGCGCGCCTCGGGCTCCGCGAGTGATCGCCACGGCGTGGAGAGCGAACTCGGCGCGCAGCCGCTCCATGAAGAGGCGGGTCCGGTCCTCGGGGTCGCGCGCTTCCGCGGTGAAGCCAAGCAGCGCCGCCACTTCCTCCAGCTCGGCGTCGTTCATCTTGACCACCGTGGCCAGGCGCAGGCTGCGCACGACGATTTCGGTGGAGTAGCCGGCCACGCCGTCGGTGGTGTTGCGGCGCAGGTTCACGTCGTAGAGCCGGTGGCCGTTGACCTGCGAGACGAAGTGGCGGATCGCGCAGCGGGAGGCCTCGGAGCGCTGCGCCAGGCTGCCAAAGACAACCGCCTGGGAGCGCCGCGCCAGCGCAAGACCGGCCTCGCCGATCGCGATCGCGTCCCAGGCAACATCGGGACGAATCTCGAATCCCGCGCCGCCCCGGTGCTCGAAGACCAGCGCCGATCCAGTAGGACGCGACGCTTCGGCAAGATAGCCGGCTGTCATGCCCGCTGCCTCGACCGCGGCGCGAATCTGGCGGCCCCACACATCGTTGCCGACGGAGCTCACAAAGACCGCTTCGCCCAGCGAGAGCGCACGAAGCAACTGGTGAAGATGGAAGACGACGTTGAACGGCGCGCCGCCCAGCGTGACCTCTCCGTTTTCGAAAACGTCCATGAGGACTTCGCCGATTCCGGCGACACATAGCGTGGAAGACATCGCGCTGCTCCGTATCTTTCGCGGCCCGTGCGCCGCGCGGGCGCTGGAAGGCCATCGGGGTTCGTGCTGAGAAAAGATGTGCGGGTCTGGAGACCCGCACCACAGCCGGTCTGGAGACCGGCGCTACTCCTAGCAGCCTGCGCAGGGTCCATTCCAACCGCAGCGCTATTCGGCGAGTCGAGCTGGCTGGAATGGCCCTTCATTGTTTTCCTAGGCTCTGTGACACCGCAGCAGGCTTTGCTTTCAGGGTCCACACGTCCAGCGAGACCACTGACGGGGGTTTGCCCTCGGCGTAGACGCCCATCGCCCGGTCGGCCGGGCGCGGGTAGATCAGATCGGTGATCGCCGCCAGGCCGTTGCCGGCGAAGAGTTCCACCGAGGAGCGGTCGAGGAGGATTTGCAACTGAAGGACGCCGTCGTGGAGGGTGAGCGGAGCCTCGTGCCGCGCGGCGAATTGCGGGCTGACGAGGAGTTCGCCCGAGCGGGTTCGATCGACGTAGACGCGGCCCAGGCGCGGATCGTAGCCCACCCGCGTTGCATAGGACGCGCCCTTGCGCAGCTCGAAGCCGAAGTCCCCGGCGTCGTTTGCCTTCAGCGTGGCGACGATCTCGACGGCCTCGGGCCAGTCGCGGCGCTTGAGCAGCGCCTCGGCATCTTCCCAGGTGGCGTTGCGCAATTGCAGATGCTCGCCGCGCAGCGATTCGATCTCGCGCACTGGGGCTTGCGTCAGCCGGATGCCTTCGCTGGTCTGGGTCAGGCCGAACTCGCGCGGAAACGACATCTGTCCGCGCCACGGGCTGGTGGGCAGCTTGTCGGCGTATCGCCAGCTATCCATCCAGGCGATGGCGATGCGGCGGCCATCGGAGGCCGGGAGATTCGACCAGCTCTGCGCGGCATAGAGGTCGGAGCCATAGTCTGCCCAGAGGGTCTTCGAGTCGGGGTTGTCGTTGACAAAGGTTGCGCCATCGAAGTCGCCCACAAAATACTGGCTTGAGGATCCGCCTGCGGGACCGTTGTCGCCCACCCCCATCTCAAGAACCCACTTGATTTTTCCGGGGAGATTGGCGACGGTGAGCGGAAAGAAATTGGGGCACTCCCAGTTGGAGACCGCGTTTGCGCCGGCAGGGCCGAACTCGCTGAGCTTCGTCCAGGTCTTCAGATCGGTCGATGCGTAGAAGAGGATCTTGTGCTTCAACGCAAGCGAGACAGCCATGACCCAGCGCTTTGTCGGCGCGTGCCAGAAGACCATCGGATCGCGGAAGTCGGATTCATGCAGATCGAGGATGGGATTGGCGGCGTAGCGAGTCCAGGTGCGGCCGCGGTCCAGGCTGTAAGCGAGGTTCTCAGTCTGGAGACCGGGCGAGTTGGCGGTGAAGATGGCTACGAGCGGGGCGATGCCGTTGGCGCCGAAGCCGCTGGTGTTAGCCGCGTCCAAAACGGCCGAGCCGGTGAAGACGCCGACGCCGTTCTCTTCGGCCAGCGCAACGGGAAGCTCCTGCCAATTGAGCAGGTCGCGCGAGACGGAGTGGCCCCAACTCATGTGGCCCCAGAGGTCGCCCTGGGGATTGTACTGGTAGAACAGGTGGTACTCGCCGCCGTCGAAGACCAGACCGGCGGGGTCGTTGATCCAGTTCCTTTGCGGGCTGAAGTGGAAGGCGGGCCGGTAAAGGGAGGAATTGCTCTGCGCCTGCGCGCGACCCGGCCGCGGAGAGCACGCGAACGCGAGAAGAGCAAGGAGGCAGGAGGCGGCGAAAAGTCGGATTCTCATGGCTCGATTCTTCCTGATTCGCGCTTTGAAAAAAAGAGGGAGAAGAGATAGCTGAGACCGATCTTCTCCCTCGGCAGAGCCGGCCGGGTGAGCGGGAACAAGAGACCACCACCCGGCCGTGCGATGAAGGGTTGCCGCCTGGCTAGAAGCGGAAGTTAACGTTCAACTGCAAGGTTCTGGCCTGGGCGACGCCGGTCGCCTTGCCGAAGTTGCCGTAGGGCCGGCCGGTGGTGGCGTCCACGCCGCCGTCGGCCAGGTTGGTGTCCCAACCCTGCAGGTTGACGCGGTTGAAGGCGTTGTACATATCGAGCCTGAATTGAAGGTTCGACTTCTCGTGCCCAAACCAGGGAACGGAGGTGTTTTTGGAGAACGCGGCGTCGGTCTGGGCGAAGCCAGGACCGCGGAAGGTGTTGCGGCCCAGGTTTCCTTCCTGGCCGGTGGGAACGCCGTTGGCATCCACGGGCAGCGGGAAGTCGGAGGTCTTGAAGACGCCCTTGAGGAAGCTCGAGCGGCTCAGGCCCTTGATCGTCCGGCCGAAGTTGGGCACGTTGGGAAGATCCCAGTTCTGGCCGTCGAGGTTGAAGTCGTCCTGCGGGCGGGTGGTGTAGACGGTGGCCGGGAAGCCGGACATCAGCGTTCCCATGGCGGAGATCTCCCATCCGCCCACGAGGTTCTTCATCAGCCCGTTGTGCAAGCCCGGAGTCGGGATGTCCCAGAGCCCGTTGAAAGAGAGCTGCTTGGGAGTGTCCTGGCTGGAGACGCCGCGCTGGGCGCGGACGTTGTAGGCATCGATGACGATGGAGTTCTCGGAGCCCTTCTGCTGGCCGGGCACTGTGCTCATCAGGTCGATGGTCTTCTGCGCGGTGAAGGCCACCTGCAGGCTGTAGCCGGCCTGGAAGGCCTTGCGGACGTAGGTGGTGAAGCCGTTGTAGTTGGAGCCGCCGCGGTTGGTGGTGTAGTTGATGTTGGAGAAGTAGGGGTTGGGCAAGGCGCCGAGGGTCTCGGTGTAATTGCCGTTGCCGGTGTAGACGATGTGGTTGACGCCGTCGACGCGATTCAAGTTGGTGATGGAGTACTCGTGAACGGTGTTGGAATGAATGACATCGGCTTCCGCGATCCAGTTCTGCCTGAAGGCGCGCTGGATGCCGAGGAAGTAGTTCTCGGCGTAGGCCATCTTCAGGTGCGGGTCGGGGCCGCCGATGTTGTTGTAGAGGCCGTAGCCACCGCGTGGATTGAGCGGGGGCAGGGTGGTGAGCAGGCCGCTGGGCAGCGGGCAGTTATACGGATAGGTGGCCGCCTGGCAGAGGCCGAACGCCGGGGGCTGCGGCGATCCAGGGGTATGGACGCTGGCATTGAAGTTGGCGTCGATGGGCGGGTTGCCGGTTTCCGTGTCGCTCCAGTTGGTGTTGCCCCCGCGGTCGAAGAAGACACCCGCGCCGCCGCGGACAGACCAGTCTTTCAGACCGAAGGGCTGCCAGGCGAAGCCGAAGCGAGGGGCGAAGTAGGTCTTCTTCTGATCGATGAAGGGATGGCGCTTACCGGTGTCGGGATTGAGCCCGACCGAGATGCCCTCGATCTGCTGAAGCAGCGACCCGGAAGACGGCACAGTGAGCGTGGACAGGGTGTTATGCGCCTCCGAGGGATTCGAGACCGCATCCCAGCGCACGCCGATGTTCACGGTCAGGTTGTTCTTCACCTTCCAGTCGTCCTGCACGTAGGCGCCGTAGGTGCTATCGAGGAAGTAGCGGTTGTTGTTGGCCACGCCGCCGGTTTTGGGGTCGAAGGAGATGGTGCCGTAGTTGTCGGCCTTGTCGTTGGCGAAGTCGAAGACGGTGTCGAATCCCCAGGCCTGCTGGCGATTGTCGGGAATGGTGAAGGGGGCGTAGTCCTGGTTGTGGAACCACTCGGCGCCGGTCTTCAGGGCATGCTTGCCGTGGGTGATGGAGAGCATGTCGCGCCAGTGGAAGTCGTTTTGCGCGAAGCCGACCGGGGCAAAGCCGTCGCCGAAGCCGACGATGCCGTTGATGTTCGTCGGCAGGAGGTTGCAGTCCTTGCAGGGGATGACGACCGAGGTCCGGGTGTAGCCCGCGCCCATCTCGTTCAACATGGAAGCCGAGAAGACGTGCGAGTAGTTGATGGCGCCGAACCAGGCATCCTGCGGGAAGTCGATGTCGAAGGCTTTGCGGACGCCGTTGTCCCACGGACCCATCAGGTGGGTGTTGTACATGTTGGCGTAGATGCGGTCGCGGGACTGGGCAAAACTCTGGTCCACGCGCGCGTTGTACTGGTAGCCGTTGTGGATGGACTTGCTGGTGCCGTTGGTGGTGTCGATCATGCTCATGCCGCAGGGCATGCCCAGCGGACCGATGCCGGTCGGATCGGCGATTTTGTCGGCGCAGTTGTGCGCCGCGTCCGGAGCGCCGCCCTGGCTGGCTTCCACGTTAGCCACCGTCGCCACCGAGTTCGGCGTCGGACTGACCGTCGGCTTGTACGAGGTCAGCAGAGTGGTGGAGAGATTGCCGGGCTGGTTGGTGCTCATCCAGGAGACAAAGGCCGGGTCCTCCACCGTGGTGGGGCCCGTCGAAGTGGTCTGCGAGATGACCTGGTCCCAACTGCCGAAGAAGAAGGTCTTGTCCTTGCGAATGGGGCCGCCGACGGAACCGCCGAACTCGTTGCGGTGGTAGGGGGTGATGTAGCCGTTGATGGGGTCCTTGTAGTTCTGGAACTCATTGCGCGCGGTCAGGCTGTCGCTCTGGTGGGATTCAAAGGCCGAGCCGTGGAACTTGTTGCTGCCGGACTTGGTGGTGATCTGCGTGACCAGGCTGCTGGCCTTGCCGAATTGCGCGGAGTAGTTGCTGGTGGAAACGACGACTTCCTGCACCGAGTCGGGGTTGGGAACCAGCTTGGCGTCGCCGCCCGAGGGCGAGTCGTCGAGCGAGATGCCGTCGAGCAGGTAGGTGTTGCCGTGGTTGGGCGCGCCGTTGGCGACGATCGCGGGGGTGGTGGTGGCATAGAAGATGTCGGTGTTGGCGGCGGTTTGGCCCATCAGGCCGGCGCCGGTGACGCCCGGGGTCTGGTTGCTGACGCCGTAGATATTGCGGCCCTGGATGGGCAGTTCCTCGACCAGCTTCTCTTCCGTCACCGAGCCGACCTTGGCCTCGTCCGTGTCAACTGCCGTGGGCGCGGCCTCGACTTCGATACTGGTGGTGACCCCGGAGAGCTGCAGCTTGAAGGAGATGTTTCTGACCTGCATGGCGACCAGAACGATGTTGGCCTCGGTCTCGGCGGCGAATCCCTGGGCCGTTACCGCGATCCTGTAGTTGCCGGGCCCGAGAGACGGGAACCTGTAGTAGCCGGCCGAGTTGGACTCGGTGGCGTTGGTCACGCCGGTCTCGGTGCCGGTCAAGACAACCTTTGCGCCGGGTACGATGGCGCCCGTGCTGTCGGTTACGCTGCCCTCGATCGAGCTGCTGAACTGTGCAAATGCCGTGCCCGCGCACAGCAACAGCACGCTCAGAAGCCACAGATGTCTCATGAATCCCTGCTTCATATCCCCTCCTGAATCGGCCTCGCCAAGGAGTGTTTTATGTGGGTGGTGCTTTGCGGCAGGCTGGGTGTGTTCTTCCCGCCGCGGCTGTCCTTTTCCCTGCGCGCACCCTGGGGCCGCGATGCGGCGTACCGGACGGCGATCCGCGCAAGGTCAGAAGTTGTCAGGCAAGTGGTTCCGGTTTCCTGGCGCTTCGTCTGCAAAGACGGGGAGGGGGAATGAAATTCAGGTTGGCTTGTCATGTTTTTCTTGCGAAGTTGCTATATTGTTTGCCATAACAAATCATTCAGCGCGCCGCGCAAAAAATATCTCGCCGCGCAACCTGAATTCCGCCGCCGCCGCACGTCTTCTTACTTCAAGAGCGGGTTTGGGTATACTTCGTTGACGAATTTGAGGGCGGCGGCGCGAACGGAACCGGCATGGAGCGGCCATCTGGCTGCGCCCATCCCTCTTGCGGGGTCTGATCCACGGATGGACGAGCAGCAAGTTGCTGGATATGTCAGTGGCCTCTACGAGGCGCTCTACGGCGGCCTCTTCCGGCATCTCATCCTCTCCGGATCGAGCCCGCCGGAGGCCGACGATCTGATACAGGAAGGCTTTCTCCGTCTCTTTCGCCATCTCGCAGACGGCCACGCGCTGGACAACCCGCGCTCGTGGCTGCTGAGGGTGATGCACAATCTGCGCATCGACGAGGCGCGCAAGCGCAAGCGGGAGTTCACGATGGACCGGCCGGATTTCGACTGTCTGGTGGAGCAGATGCGCGCCGACGACCCGGACGCCGAACAGCAGATCATCGAGCGGGAGCGCCGGACGCGCCTGCAGAAGGCCGTTGCCGGGCTGGCCCCGCGTCAGTATCAGTATTTGCTGCTTCGGGCCGAGGGGCTCAAGCTGCGCGAGATTGCCCAGATGTTCCGCGTGACGGTGCAGACCGTCTCGGAATCCTGTGCCAAGGCGATGCTCGAATTGGGGAGACTTGAAGATGATGCGTAGGCGTTGGCGGAACTCGGATGGGCATCCCCCGGCCGATCTACTCCTGCTCCAAATGGAACGGGAACTCGACGGGCGGGAGGAAGAAGCCGTGCGCCGGCATCTGAACACATGCGCGGAATGCCAGGCGGCGAGCGAGCAGCTCGAGCGCGGGATGGCCCGGTTCGATCGATTCCGCGAGAGCGCGGTTCTGCCCGCGGCGGCGCCCCGCACAGCCGCACTGCGCGAGCGGCTGCTTGCGG
>JBAVMZ010000337.1:0-3954 GCA_049690595.1 Occallatibacter sp.
CGCGAGGCCCGCTCCGCGCAGTTGCTCGTGGCCGCGGGCATGAGCGAGTTCCGCAAGCGGCAGGCCGGCCGTCTCTCCGGCGGCATGAAGCAGAAGCTCGGCCTGGTCTGCGCGCTCATTCACCGGCCGCGCGTCATCCTGCTCGACGAGCCCACCACCGGTGTCGATCCGGTCTCGCGCCGCGACTTCTGGCGCATCCTCTACGAGCTGGTCAGCGAGGGCGTGGCCATTCTCACCTCCACCGCGTATCTGGACGAAGCCGAGCGCTGTCATCGTGTCGCGCTCATGCACCGCGGCCGGTTGCTCTTCTCCGACGAGCCGGCCAGCCTCAAGGCGCGCTTCGGCAAGGGCGTGCTTTCCATCCTCGCCCCCAGCCCGCGCGCCGTGCGCGATGCGCTCGAGAAAGCAGAAGGCATCTCCAGCATCCTGCTCACCGGCGACGGACTGCACGTGCTCGTCGACGACGCGGAGCGGCGCATTCCCGAGTTCGAGGCGCGCCTCCGCCAGGCCGGTCTTGCCGTCGACTCCATGCGCCAGGTCGCGCCCACCATCGAAGATCTCTTTGTCGACGCCGTCGGCGCGGAAGGAGCCTCGCATGACTGACGCCGCGAACTCTGTTGTCATCGAAAAGCTGGTCAAGCGCTTCGGCGCCTTCACCGCGGTCGACCATATCGATTTGACCGTGCGCACCGGCGAGGTCTTCGGCTTCCTCGGCCCCAACGGCGCAGGCAAGTCCACCACCATCCGCATGTTGTGCGGCCTGCTCCGCCCCACCGCCGGCCGCGCCACCGTGGCTGGCTTCGACGTGGCGCGCCAGCCCGAGGCAGTGCGCCAGAACATCGGCTACATGTCGCAGAAGTTCTCCCTCTACAACGACCTCAAGGTCATCGAGAACCTGCGCCTCTTCGCCGGCCTTTACAGCGTTCCCTCCAGCGCCCTCCGCGAGCGCATTCGCTGGGCGCTCGAGATGGCCAATCTCAAAGGCCAGGAAAACCTAATCACCGGCTCGCTGCCCGGCGGCTGGAAGCAGCGTCTCGCGCTCGGTTGCGCCGTGCTGCACCGGCCGCCCATCCTCTTTCTCGACGAGCCTACCTCGGGCGTCGATCCCATCAGCCGCCGCCAGTTCTGGGACCTCATCCACCAGATGGCTGCCGAGGGCGTCACCGTCTTTGTCACCACGCATTACATGGAAGAAGCCGAGTACTGCAACCGCCTCGCTCTCATCTTCCGCGGCCGCATCGTTGCGCTGGGCACGCCGACGGAACTCAAGCACGGCTTCATGCGCGGCGAGCTGCTGCTGGTCGAGTGCGCGCCGCTGGGCGCGGCCGTCGAGGCCCTCGAATCGGCGCCGGGCGTGACGGATACGGCGGTCTTCGGCAACGCGCTGCACCTGGTGGTTGAAGACGCGGCCCGCGCGATTCCCGAAATCGGCCAGTATCTCGCCGCCCATGGCGTCACGGTCGCGCATATCGAGCCCATCCGTCCCTCGCTCGAGGACGTCTTCGTCTCGCTCACCACCGGCCAAGCCGCGCGGAAGGAGGTGGAAGCATGAGCGCCACCCGCCTGCTCGCTATCGCGCGCAAAGAGGTCGTGCAGATTCTGCGCGACGCCCGTAGCCTCGTCATCGTTGTGATCATGCCGGCCGTGATGGTGCTCCTCTTCGGCTACGGCGTCAACCTCGACCTCAAGCATCTGCCCATCTACGTCTGGGATCGCGAAGGCAGCCAGCAGAGCCAGGACCTGCTCAAGCACTTTCAGTCCAGCCAGTACTTCGAGATCGAGCGCGTGGCCACAAACTACGCCGAGCTGACCCATGCCATCGACAGCGGCCAGGCGCGCATGGCCATCGTCATTCCGTGGGACTTCTCCGCGCGCCTCAGCGACGGCCGTCCCGTCGCCGTGCAGGCCCTCGTCGACGGATCGGACGACAACACCGCCAACGTCTCCATCGGCTACGCGCAGGCGGTGGTCCAGAGTTACTCCGGGCAGGTCCAGGTCGAGTGGCTCCAGCGGCAGGGCATCGCCCTGCATCCAGCCGCGCTCAGTGTCCAGACGCGCACCTGGTACAACGAGGACCTCCTGAGTTCAGCCTTCATCGTTCCCGGCGTGCTGGCTCTGGTGATGTCGGTCATCGGCGCCTTCCTCACCTCGCTCACCATCGCCCGCGAGTGGGAGCGCGGCACCATGGAGCAGCTCATCTCCACGCCGGTCACCGCCATGGAGATCATGCTGGGCAAGCTCGCGCCTTACTTCGTGCTGGGCATGATCGACACCGCCATCAGCGCCGCCATCGCCATCTACTGGTTCCGCGTGCCTTTCCGCGGTTCCTTCGTCACGCTCTTCGGCGCCTCGGCCATGTTTCTCCTGGTCGTGCTGCTGCAGGGCTTCCTCATCTCCGTTCTCGCCAAGGGCCAGTTCGCCGCCAGCCAGATCGCGCTCGTTGTCACCTTTCTGCCAGCGTTTCTGCTCTCGGGCTTTCTCTTTCCCATCCAGCAGATGCCGGTCGCGTTGCAATGGATCACCCGCATCCTGCCCGCGCGCTACTACGTTTCGCTCTTGCAGAAGATCTTCCTCAAAGGTTCCACCATGCCGCTGCTCGTGGCCGACCTCGTGCCGCTCGCGGTCTTCACCCTGCTGCTGGCCTTCCTGGCCACGCGCAGCTTCCACAAGCGGCTCGAGTAGAGGAGACTCGCCATGCTGACCCGCCTCAAGGTCATGCTCGTCAAGGAATTCATCCAGGTCTTTCGCGACAAGCGCACGCGCTTTGTGCTTATCGTCCCGCCCATCCTCCAGATGGTCGTCTTCGGCTACGCGGCCACCTTCGAGATCTACCACGTGCCCACCGTGGTGCTCGATCTCGACCACAGCCAGGAGAGCCGCGAACTGGTCTCGCGCTTCGTTTCCAGCCCCTACTTCGACGTGCAGCGCCAGCTCGTGGACTCGCGCCAGCTCGACGGCCTCATCGAGCGCGGCCAGGCCACCGTCGGCATCGAGATTCACGCCGGCTTCGCGCAGAAGCTGCGCAAGGGCGAGACCGCGCCCATCGAGGTGGCCGTCGACGCCACCAACTCGAACACCGCCCTCATCGCCTCCGGCTACCTCGCGCAGATCGCCAACCGCTTCGCCGCCGAGTATCAGCAGGACCGCATCGGCCGCATCGCGCCGCAATGGCTATCGGTCATGCCCTCGGTCTCGCTCGAAGCCCGCCCCTGGTACAACCCCGATCTGCGCAGCCGATGGTTCTTCGTCCCCGGCGTCATCGGCTCGCTCACGCTGGTGCTGGTCATCGTGCTCACCGCCTTTGCCGTGGTCCGCGAGCGCGAGATCGGCACCCTCGAGCAGATCATGGTCACGCCCATCCGTCCGGCCGAGTTCATTCTGGGCAAGACGCTCCCTTTCTTTCTCATCGGCCTCGCCGACGTGACGCTCATCGCCACCGTCGGCACGCTCTGGTTTCAGGTCCCTTTCCGCGGCAGCCTGCTGGTGCTCTTCACCGGCGCGGTGCTTTTTCTGCTCTGCATGTTGGGCGTGGGCCTGCTCATCTCCACCGTCTCCTCCACGCAGCAGCAGGCCATGGTCACCGCCTTCTTCTTCATCATGCCGGCCATCACCTTCTCCGGCTTCGGCTTTCCCATCGCCTCCATGCCCCACTGGATGCAGCTCTTTTCCTACGCCATTCCGCTGCGCTACTTCCTCATCGTGTTGCGCGGCGTCTATCTCAAAGGCGTCGGCTTCGACATCCTCTGGCCGCAGATGGCCGCCATGGCCGCCCTCGGCACGGCCCTGCTCACCACCGCCGTCCTCCGCTTCCGCAAGGCGCTCGACTAGCCCGCATCTCCCCCAGCGTTTGACCCCATAACCGGCAATCGTTTGCCGCGCCGGCCCCCCGGCAGAGTAGCGCCGGCTCCCCGGCAGAGTAGCGCCGGCCTCCCGGCCGGCTGTAGCGTGGGTCTC
>JBAVMZ010000338.1:0-2206 GCA_049690595.1 Occallatibacter sp.
GCTGAAATGAGCACAACCGCATTGGCCGCAAACACTCTGCCTGCACAGACTATCTGGCAGCGGCTGCGCGAGTACGTGCTGCCGCTGGCCGCGATCAGCGTCATCTTCGTGATGCTGGTGCCGCTGCCCGCCGCTGGCCTGGACCTGCTGCTCGCCCTCTCGATGGCCGCCTCGGTGATCGTCTTTCTCTCGGCGGTGCAGATCCGGCGCGCGGTCGAGCTGAGCGTCTTTCCCACGCTGCTGTTGTTGCTGACCCTCTTCCGGCTGGCCCTGAACATCGCTTCCAGCCGCCGCATTCTGCTGCATGGGCAGGAGGGCACGGCCGCAGCCGGCCGCGTGATCGAGGCCTTCGGCCAGTTCGTCGTCGGCGGCAACTACGTCGTCGGCTTCGTGCTCTTTCTCGCCCTGGTGGCAATTCAGTTTCTGGTGGTCTCGCACGGGGCGGTCCGCACCGCCGAGGTGACCGCCCGTTTTACTCTCGACGCCCTGCCCGGCAAGCAGATGGCCATCGACGCCGACATGAATGCCGGGCTGATCGACGAGGCCGAGGCGCGGCGGCGCCGCCAGGCGATTGCGCGGGAGGCGGAGTTCTACGGGGCCATGGACGGCGCCGCGCGCTTCAACCAGCGCGACTCGCTGGCCACCATCCTGATTACAGCCATCAACATCGTCGCCGGCCTGCTGATCGGCACCCTGCAGCAGGGCGTGGGGCTGGCCGAAGCGGCGCGGACCTACACGGTGCTGACCGTCGGCGACGGGCTGGTGACGCTGATTCCGTCGCTGCTGGTCTCGATCGCCGGGGGCATTACGCTGACCCGCGCCAACTCGGCCGGGTTGCTGGGCGGCGAGATCCGCCAGCAGTTGCTGGCCAGGCCCGGGACGCTCTACCTGGCCGCGCTCGTCTCGGGAGCGCTCTGTCTGATCCCCGGCCTCCCCAAGCTCTCCTTTCTGCTGGTCTCGGGAGGCCTCTTCCTGGCCGGGCGCCGGGTCGAGGCCCGCCAGGCAGCGGCGCCGCCCGCCGAGCTGGCTCCGGCCGAGAAGAAGAAGGCCGATCAGGCGCAGGGCTCGGATTTGTCCCAATTGCTGAAGCTCGAGGAGTTGACGCTCGAGATCGGCTTCCAGCTCATTCCTCTGGTCGACGAGAAGCAGGGCGGCCAGTTGCTCGCCCGCGTCCGCGCCCTTCGCCGGCACCTCTCGGCCGAACTCGGGTTTCTGATACCTCCGGTGCACATCTCGGACAACCTGCGCTTGAAACCGCGCGAGTATCTCTTCTCGCTGCGCGGCATCGAGATCGGCCGCTGGCAGACCGAGGGAGCGCAACTGCTGGCCGTCTCGGGCGACCCCAACCGCAGGCCGCTGGCCGGCAAGGAGACGCGCGAGCCGGCCTTCGGGGTGCCCGCGATCTGGATTGGCCCCGCGCTCGAGGACCAGGCCATCGCCGCCGGCTACTCGGTCGTCGACCCGGTCACGGTGATCACGACCCATCTGGGAGAGCTCATCCGCCGCCACGCCTGGGAGCTGCTGGGCCGGGCCGAGACCAAGCGACTGCTGGACTCGCTCAACGACTCCCATCCCAAGCTTCTAGAGGAGCTGGTCCCCAAACTGCTGACGCTGGGCGAGGTTGGCCGAGTCCTCGAACAACTGCTGCGCGAGCGGGTCTCGATCCGCGACCTGGGCGCGATTCTCGAGGCGCTGGTCGAGATCGCGCCGGTGAACAAGGGCCTGGTCGCCCTGGTCGAGCAGGCCCGTCAGGCGCTGGGCCGACGGCTGGTGCAACCCCTTCTCGACCCCGAGGGCCAACTGCCCGCGCTGCTGCTGGACGCCTCGCTCGAAGAGGAGATTCTCGCAAGCCTCGCACCCGATGGCGGCCAGCGCCTGCTGGCATCTGGCTCCAGCCCCGGCACTCCTGTTGTCCGCCGTCTGGCCGATTCTTTGAAGCAGCTTATCCCCACAGCCTCGGCCGCGGTCCCTCCCGTGCTCCTAGCACCGAGTCCGGCCCGCTACTCGATCCGGCGGTGGCTGGAGCCGGTCTTTCCGCGCCTGGCGGTGGTATCGGCTGCCGAGGTGCCGCCCGAAATCCGTCTGCGCCCGGTGGGGACGGTGCGTTGAAGGGACTCGAGACGGCGGAGCGGGTCGGCAGGCAAGGCGGCGGATCGTGGCCGACGACACACTTGGGGGATATGGGGCGATGGGGACGGAATGGGGT
>JBAVMZ010000339.1:0-10426 GCA_049690595.1 Occallatibacter sp.
GTCCAACGGCACGCCCGCCGCCACGCAAACGGCCGAATGGAAGACCTACACCTACGCCTCCGACGGCTTCAGCATCTCGTTTCCCACGGCGCCCGACGTCAAGAAGCAGAACGTGCCCACGCAGAAGGGAACATTCGAACTGCGCGCCTACGTTTCACAGCCGGGAGAGTCGGCGCTCTATGTGGGCGTCTGCGACTACGGCACGGCGGTCGAGGGCCGCGACCCGGACGACGTCCTGGCCGGCGCGCAGGACGGCGCCCTCCAGAACGTGCAAGCAAAGCTGACCACGGGCAGGAAGTTCACCTTCGGAATCTATCACGGCGTCGAGTTCGAGGGCGACAGCGCGACCATGCACTTCTCGGCGCGCATTTACCTGGTGGGCACCACCCTTTACCAGACGCTGGTGGCCTCGCCCGTGGCCCGGCCCTACGGCGAGACGCCGCGCTTCCTGAACTCGTTTCAGTTGATCGCGCGCGACGCAAAGTAACCGCCTTTGGGCACTCAGGCGCCGGTGTGCTGGCCGGCCGGGGTCACCATCAGAACGCGGCAGGCGTGCTTGCCAGCCGCGTTCCAACTGATCGGCATCTGGGTCTCGAAGCAGATGCAGTCGCCCGTGTCGAGTTGCTCGTGCATGCCCGCTGCCTCCAGTTCCAGCTTGCCCTCCAGAACATAGGCGACGACCGAAGTATCCCGGGCCGATTCCGGCAGGCAGGTGACGGCGCCGACGGGAAACTCGACCACGTGGGCCGCCAGGCGCGTGCCCTCGCTCCGCACGTTGAGCGGGATGAACCGAGCCGTCTCCACTCCCCGGTTTCCGCTCTGCACATGCGCCTTGCGCGTAATCGAGAGGCTGTGGCGCTCGGGCTCGGAGAAGAAGTAGCTCAGCCCCACGCCATAGACGCGGCTGATGGTAGCCAGCGTGGGCAGTGTGGGAATCATCCGGTCGGTCTCCAGTTTGGAAAGCAGCGCGGTCGAAAGCCCGGTCTCCGCGGCCAGCCGCGAGAGGGTCAGCCGCTTGGCGGTGCGCAGCGCGCGCAGCTTCATGCCGATGCAATACGGTTCCAGGGACCACTGCGCATAGGTAGCCTGCTTGCTCATGCCATCCTCCGGGTCGCGATGAGAGACGCAGGCATTGTGACAGCCTGAGGGCGGGATATACCTGAGTTTTTCCTGAAGTTTTCGCCGCCAGCGGATTCTCGCTGGCCCACGGCGTGGATAGCATGGGGAGTCATGGCCCCGGAAGACTGGCACACGGGCACCCAATCCAGTTCCCCTTCTCCGGAGGGTGCGATGGCATGGGAGCAGGTGGTCAGCCTGGAGGCGGCACAACCGCCGGCGCTGCCTGCGCCGACAGGAGCCATAAACGGAACGCGGGCTGTGCAAAGATGACCGCAGGTAACAACTCAAGTGGTTACCTGGAAGAGCGAAGCGGCTTTAATTCCTTCTCAGCTCCAGGGAAGCCGTGGATAATGAAAGAACGCTGGAATCTGGATCCGGATCGCCAAGGGTTCGCAGATAGGTAACAACTGCTCTTTTCCCCAGATATGGGCTCCCCGGGGTGGGTAATCTCTTCGTCCGCAGCCGGTTCCTCGGTGCTCAGAAGGATTTCGGTCGTGTGGGCCAGGCCCCGGAGAAATGCGTTGGTTGGGATGCAAAAGCGGTCAGCCGATTTGGCCGAGTCCCCGCAGGAACGACTTGCATTCGCCAGCTTCCAGCTGGAAGCCGATGGCACGTTGTACCGCGGCGAGACGGTCATCCATTTACCTCCCAAGGAACTGCAGGCGTTGCGTCTGCTGGTCGAGCGGGCCGGTCAGGTGGTGTCGCCGGCGCAGTTGCGCCAGGCGCTGTGGGGCGAGGTGCACGTAACCGCGGACAGCGTACCGCGCTGCGTGTCCTCGTTGCGCTCCCGGCTGGGCAACGACTGCATCCAGACGGTGTACAAGCGCGGTTACCGGCTGACCGCCGAGGTGCGCCGCGACTCCGCTCCAGCGCAGGCCGGGGTCCTGCGGCTCGCCGTCATGCCCCTGGCCACCGGGCCGTTGGTTCCCGAACATCTTGGCCCGGCGATTTCCGAAGAGACCACCTCCCGTCTTTCCAACCTGCGCATACCGCGGCTAGCCATCGTGGCGCGCGACTCGATCTTCAGTCTGAGCGGCCGGGGCATGAGCGCCGAGCAGGTGGGGCGCACGCTTTCGGCGGACCTGGTGCTGACGGGAACCATCTCGATCCTGGCCTCGAGTTACCGTCTCCGTGCCGAGATGATCCGGGTGGAGGACGGCGCGCAGATCTGGGTCGAGGATCTGATCGTGCCGCAAACGCGCGCGGCGGGGCTGGAGACCGAGTTGGTCGAGCGGCTGCTCTCGCGCTTCGGGGCAGGCGGAATCGCGATTGCCGCAGCGGCCGAGGCCGAAGAGACTCAGGATGCCACGCGCAAGGAGGCGCTCGACCACTTTCGCCGCGGGCGCTACGAGTGGCAATCCGGACACCGCCACCGCATGCAGGACGCCATACAGCACCTCAAGCGCGCGCTGGAGTTGGATCCGGGACTGACCGCCGCCCGCGTCGGTCTGGTCAACTTGCTCGTTGCGCATTCGTTTCAGGGTTACATGGCGCCGCTGGTGGCGGCCGAGGAAGTGGAGCGGGCTGCCGAAGCCGTGCCCAACCTGGCAGAGGAAGCCCCCGCCATGCTCCCGGCAGTGGGTTGGATCGGCTTCCACTTTGGCCACAACCTGGCCGCGGCCGAAGAGGCCTTCGCCCAGAGCGCCCACCTGCCCCACGACCCGTGGGTGACCCGGCTCAGGGTCATGCTCGCGCTGGGCCGCCATCGCTTCAGCGAGGCCATTGAACTGCTGCGCGAGGCCATCCGGCTCGACCCCTTCTCCGCCTGGCTGCACTACCGGCTGGCCTGGGCGCTGCACCTGGCCGGCCAGCCCCACGCCAGCGTGGAATGCGTGCACCACGCGGTTGCGCAATTCCGCGGCCAGCACTCCTCGGCGCTCTTTGCCGCATGCATCCTGGCCTACCGCGGCGAGACCGCGGAGGCTCTGGCGCTGGCCGAAGAGGTCGCCAGCCGGCAGCCGTACTTCGATCCGGCCACCGCGGTCCACGCCTACGCCCTGGCCTGTGCAGGGCGCGCGCACGAGGCGCGCGAAGCGCTGGAACGGCTGCAATGGCTCAGCCGGGAACGCTACGTGCTGCCCTCGCTGAACCCCGCGGTCTGGCTGGCGCTGGGAGACCGCGACGCTGCGCTGGCCGATCTGCGCCTGAGCGCCGAGTCCCGCTGTCCCTGGCACTTCGAATCCCTGGCCGACCCACGGCTGAAGCCCCTGCACGGCGACCCGGAGTTCGAACGGATGCGCTCTGTTCTGGAACAAATGGAGGAGCAGGCGGCGCTCGCAGGAGAGTAACCTCCGGCTGGCCCTTCTCGATTCCCCGGCTGCTTCGGTCCAAACCGGTCCTCGCCGCCCCTCAGCCTCTTTTCTCAGAGAAGTTCCCACCCTCCGCCCGGCCGGGCTTTCCCAGAGCCGGGCATGGCCGTCTAGAATGGTTGTCAGTCCAGCCGGAGGCGGAACGGAGCGCAGGAAAGTCCAGACGTAAATCGCTTCACCTGCCGATACGCCCAGCCCCGGGGTCCCTCCGGCAACCCCAAGGAGTCTTCCATGCCCTTTCGCCGCCTCTGCCTGCTTCTGCTGTTCCTCATTCCCCTTGCCGCCTGGTCGCAGGCCCCGCAAGCGCCGTATCTCGACACGAAGCTCACCGCCCAGGAGCGCGCCCGCGACCTGGTGGGCCGGATGACCCTGGAGGAGAAGGCCAACCAGCTGGAGGATTGGGCGACCTCGATTCAGCGGCTCGGCATCCCCGACTACCAGACCTGGAACGAGGCCCTGCACGGGGTGGCGCGCGCCGGCTACGCCACGGTCTTTCCCCAGGCCATCGGCATGGGCGCCACCTGGGACACGAATATGCTGAAGACCGAGGGCTCGGTCATCAGCGCCGAGGGCCGCGCCAAGTACAACCAGGCGCAGCGCGAGGGCAACCACCGCATCTTTTTTGGACTGACTTACTGGTCGCCGAATATCAACATCTTCCGCGACCCGCGCTGGGGCCGTGGCCAGGAGACCTACGGCGAAGATCCCTTCCTCACCGGCCGCATGGGCGTGGCCTTCGTCTCCGGTGTGCAGGGTGCCGATCTGGAACACCTGCGCGCGGTGGCCACGAGCAAGCACTTTGCCGTGCACTCCGGCCCCGAGCCCCTGCGCCACGGCTTCAACGTGGACCCGACGGCGCGCGACCTGGAAGAGACTTACCTGCCCGCCTTCCGCGCCACGGTCGTCGACGGGCACGTGCAGAGCGTGATGTGCGCCTACAACTCGATCGACAAGTTCCCCGCCTGCACCAACAAGATGCTGCTCAAGGAGCACCTGCGCGATGCCTGGGGCTTCAAGGGCTTCGTGGTCTCCGACTGCGGCGCGATTGTGGACATCAACGCCGGCCACAAGAAGACGGCCGACATCGTGCACTCGGCCGCGATGGCGCTGGACGCCGGCACGGACCTCTCGTGCTCCATGTGGACGCCGGGCTTCAACACGCTGGCCGATGCGGTCAAGCAGGGCCTGGTTCCAGAGGCGCTGGTGACCCAGGCGGCCGAGCGGCTCTACACAGCCCGCTTCCAGCTTGGGCTTTTTGACCCGATGGGCTCCAGCCCGCTCGACGGCATCCGCTACAACTCCGACCTCATCGGCCAGGACCGCGAGAACGCGCGCAAGGCTGCAATGGAGAGCCTGGTGCTGCTCAAGAACGACGGTGTGCTGCCGCTCAAGCCCGAGCCGGGCCACATTGCCGTCATCGGCCCCACGGCCGACCTGCTTCCGTCCATTCTGGGCAACTACGTGGGCACGCCGATCCGGCCGGTGACGCCGCTCGATGGGCTGTCGCAACAATTCAAGAGCTCGCCGATTCTCTACGCGCAGGGCTCGACGCTGGCCTCCGGCGCCGGCGTGCCGGTGCCGCGCACCGCCTTCGGTATGGACAAGGGTCTCAAGACCGAGTTCTTCGCCACCTCCGACTGGACCGGCCGCCCGGTGGCGACCGTCACCATGCCCGCCATCCAGACCGACTGGGAGAACGCCAACCCGCTCACCGGCACCGTGCTGGCCACGCATGACTACTCGGTCCGCTGGAGCGGTTCCATCGCCGTGCCGGCCGCCGGCCACTACGTCTTCTCGGTCGAGAGCGGCGACAGCTTCCCCTACTCGCCGGTGGAGAGCTACCGGCTGTTCCTCGATGGCAAGGTGCTGGGCGAGGGCAGCCTGCGCGAGGGCCACGACATCGGCGTCATGGGCAACTTCCACACTGCGGCGGGCGCCTCGCCCACCGCGCCGCCGGTGATGAACTTCCCCAAGGCGCCGCGGATCGAGGTCGACTTTGCCGACACCAACCCGCACGAGATCCGCTTCGAGTACTCGCACGCCGGCGACCAGGCCGGTGGCGGCGTCACGCTGAAGTGGGAGCCGCCCGCCCAGGCGCTGCTCGACGAGGCCGTGGCCCAGGCCAAGCAGGCGGACATCGTGCTGGCCTTCGTCGGCCTCTCGCCGCAGCTCGAAGGCGAGGAGATGCGCATCGAGATCGACGGCTTCAACGGCGGCGACCGCACCTCGATCGACCTGCCCGCCCCGCAGCAGAAACTCCTGGAAGCGCTGAAGGCCACCGGCAAGCCGC
Organism: Occallatibacter sp.; assembly: GCA_049690595.1. GTDB lineage: Bacteria > Acidobacteriota > Terriglobia > Terriglobales > Acidobacteriaceae > Telmatobacter. The sequence goes on from JBAVMZ010000339.1 coordinate 5,719, forward strand.
TGGTCGTGGTCGTGCAATCGGGCTCGGCCGTGGCGCTGAACTGGGCCAGCCAGAACGCCAACGCAATCCTGGAAGCCTGGTATCCGGGCGTCGAGGGCGGCACGGCCATCGCCCGCACGCTGGCCGGGATGAACAACCCCGCCGGCCGCCTGCCCATCACCTTCTACGCCTCGCTCGACGGGCTGCCCGCCTTCACCGACTATCGCTTCAAGACCGAGAAGGGCGGCCGCACCTACCGCTACTTCACCGGCAAGCCGCTCTGGGGCTTCGGCTACGGCCTGAGCTATTCGAAGTTCACCTACGGCCCGGTCAAGCTCTCCGCCGACGCATTGCATGCAGCGGACCTGGACAAGACCCCGCTGACGGCAACAGTGACCGTAACCAACACGAGCACGGTGGCCGGCGACGAGGTGGTGGAGGCCTACCTGAAGAGTCCGCAGCCGGGCGGCCCCATCCGCTCCCTGGTCGCCTTCGAGCGCGTCACGATCCCCGCCGGCCAGAGCAAGGACGTGACGCTGACCATCGATCCGCGGTCGCTCTCGGCCGTCGACGATGCCGGCAACCGCTCGATTCTGGCGGGCAAGTACACGCTGACCCTGGCCGGCGCGCAGCCGGAGGAGACAGAGGCCAAGTCCGAGGCGAAGTTCAGCGTGACGGGCACGCTGGCGCTGGGGAAGTGAGTTGTCGAGCAGCGCGGCCGGTCCTCCAGGACAACCCGTGCTGCCGCAATTCTCCTTGACAAATGGCCACTTTTCGCCGATATTGAGCTTGAGCGGTTGGGGCGCCGGGCGAACGTGTTAACCGGGCGAATCGCTTGATTTGTTTGGCAAGAGGCCGCCTTGAGCGGCCTTTTGCTTTGTTGGCTTGATCCGATCACCCTTTGGTACGACGGAAAACACTTCCGGATTCGGCCGGTACTTTGAACACTCGAGGATTGCCTCGTCGTGAACCAGATTCCCGAGCCCGTCCACGCGGGCCATTGGATTTCTGATGGCGGTCATGTACCGGTTGGCGATAACTTCCGAGGTTTCATCGAGGGCGCTTTCGATCTGACACAGAACGTGGTCGATACTGTAGCCGTCCCCGGCGATACGGCTCTTGAAAACGTGCCGCCCAACAAACACAACCTGATCGATACTCAGCGGCAGGTCCTCTGCGAGTTGCTGCCTGTTGATTGCCTGTATCTGAGCAGCCGTCAATCGCCCGACGACAACGCGCGGAACGCGGCCGCCCGCCTGAAGTGCTTCGAGGTTTCTACGAATGAGTTCTTTTCCATCTGGGTTCAGCGGCATTCCAGCAACCCCGAAACGCCGATTCTACAACAGGATCCCGGGGCGTTAAGAAATGGGGATCGTGCTCTGTTTGCGCGTTGCCGAGTCAGTCGGGTATCGACGTTGACGTATAGGTCTTCTCCTCGCCGCTGCGCACCCGATCGAGGACTTCGTGAGCGAGGTAATACTCTTCCATCTCGGAAATGCCATTCTCGATGATCTGGCGCAGGTAGAAGGCCTTGGAGCGGCCTGTCCTGGCGGCGAGACGGTCAAGCCGTTCTTCAAGTGCTACAGGTAGCCGGATGGAAGTGGCCATGGGGTCAGTCCCTCTATGAATACACGAATTCACTGTATTCCAAATCAACGCTCATCGGGCTCATACCCAAACCGTTTAGGTTATGATTGAACCATGGGTTCGCTCCGCTTCGATGGCGTGCGCTTCGTCGCTTACCCCATGGACCACGAGCCGCGCCACGTGCACGGGTTCTACGCGGAGGCCGAGGTGATTGTGGACCTGCGGACGGACGGGAGCGTCTCTCTTGCCCGCCGCACGGACGCCATCCGGCCGGGCAGCGCGAAGAAGGCCGATGTGCGGTACGTCCTGGCAACGGCGGCGGCGCACTTCGAACAACTGGTTGCACTCTGGGAGGCGCAACATGACCACGCATAAGGTGACAACGACGGACGAGGAGATCGAGGCGGCGCTGGAACGGGCCAAGCAGCACGACCACGACCCGCGCGCCGTGACCGTGGAGCACGTGCCGGCGCTAAACCTGCTGCTGGTTGGCCTTTCGACGGGCCGACGGCTTGCCCTGCCGGTGGAAGAGTTGCAGGGTCTGGAGCGGGCCACGCCGGACGAGTTGCGCAACAGCGAGCTGCTGGGCCACGGAACGGGCATCCACTTCCCGGATCTCGACGCCGACCTGTACGTTCCGGCGCTGATCGAAGGCGTCTACGGCAACCGCCGGTGGATGGCGCAACTGGGTCGCCGCGGCGGACGTTCCACCAGCGAGGCCAAGCGCGCGGCAGCCCGAGCCAACGGCCGCCGCGGTGGAAGACCGAAGATGCAGGCGGCGCAGGCATAAACTGGCGAAGGCCGCGGAGGCAGGGTGTTTTTCCTCCCGGTGACTTGCATCACACGCTGCCCCACTTCCACCCTGAATAATTTAAAGAGCTAAACTGGTTACCGGCCCGGTGGGTGCGTGGCGATGGCGCGCGCCCTCTCCGGGCATCCACGTCCGGGGCTCTTGGCGGCCCCGGCCCATCCCCGAGGGGAGCCTGAGCCGTATGTACAAAATCGTCGAAGCCCGCCCGGTTGGCCTCAACATCAAGCAGTTCGTCATTGAGGCGCCGCGCATCGCCCGCAAACAGAAGCCGGGCCAGTTCGTCATCCTCCGGCTGCACGACAAGGGCGAGCGCATTCCGCTCACCATCAAGGACGCGGACCCCCAGGCCGGCACGGTGACCATCGTCGTCCAGGGCATCGGCAAGACCACGCAGTTGCTCAACTGCCTGGAGGCCGGCGACTCGATTCTCGACATCGTGGGCCCGCTCGGCCACCCTTCCGAGATCGCCAACTACGGCACGGCGATGATCCTGGCCGGCAGCGTGGGCACGGCGATGGCGCTGCCCACGGCGCGGGCGCTCAAAGAGGCCGGGAACGAGGTAATCTTCGTCGAGGGCGCGCGCAGCCGGGAAATGGTGGTCTTCGAGGACGAGGTGCGCCAGGCCTCGACCGAAGCCGCGATCCTGACCGACGACGGCAGTTACGGCGAAAAGGGCCTGGTGACCAAGAAGCTGAACGAGATGCTCGCCGCGGGGCGCAAGATCGACTTTGTGCTGGCCGTGGGTCCGGTGCCGATGATGCGTGCCGTGGCCCAGATCACCAGGCCGCTCGGCATCAAAACCATGGTCAGCCTGAACGCCATAATGGTGGACGGCACGGGGATGTGCGGCGGTTGCCGGGTGCTCTTGGGCGACAAGAGCAAGTTCGCCTGCGTGGACGGCCCCGAGTTCGACGCCTCGCTGGTCAACTTCGAGGTGCTGATGCAGCGCAACGCCATGTACCGCGAAAAGGAGTGCCAGTCGTTGAAGGAGTTCGAGACCCACAAGGCCGAGGAAGTGGCCGAGTTGCGCGCCGAACTGGCGCGGCACGAAGCCGAAGCCGCGCGCCTGCGCGCCGAGCTCGAACGCCACACGCTGGAGGCCGAATAACGATGGAAAACGCAACCCCACAGACGACAGCCATTCCTCCAGCGATCGAACCCGCGAGCCAGCCGTCGGCTAACTCCGCTAGCTCCGCTAACCCCGCTTCGGTAAAGAACACGCTCCCGCTCAAGGAGCGGATGAAGCTGCCGCGCATCCTCATGCCGGAGGCAAACCCGGAGACGCGCAGCCACAACTTCGAGGAAGTGAACCTCGGTCTGCCGGCCGCCGCCGCCATCAACGAAGCGACGCGCTGCCTGGAGTGCGCCAAGCCGGGCTGCGTCATCGACTGCCCGGTCGGCGTCAAGGTCAAGGAAGTCATCCAGCTGATCTACGCCGGCGACTACCTGGGCGCGGCGCGCAAGCTGCGCGAAGACAACGCGCTGCCGGCCATCACCGGCCGCGTCTGCCCGCAGGAGAACCAGTGCGAGGGCGGCTGCGTGGTGGGCAAGCGCGGCTCGCCGGTGGCCATCGGCAACCTGGAGCGCTTCGTGGCCGACTATGAGCGCACCAGCGGCAAACTGGCGCTGCCCGAACTCGCCCCGGCGACGGGCAAGAGCGTGGCCATCGTGGGCTCGGGGCCGGCCGGGCTGAGCGCCGCCGGCGACCTGGTCCAGAAGGGCCACAAGGTGCGCGTCTTCGAGGCGCTGCATGAGTTGGGCGGCGTGCTGGTCTACGGCATTCCCGAGTTCCGCCTGCCCAAGTCGATCGTGAAGGAAGAGATCGACAACCTGCGCCGCATGGGCGTCGAGTTCGAGACCAACGTCGTCGTGGGCAAGAGCGTCACCATCGACGAGCTGATGCACGACGAGGGTTACAGCGCGGTCTTTGTGGCCACTGGCGCGGGGCTGCCGGTCTTTCTCGGCATCCCCGGCGAGCACCTGAACGGCGTCTACTCGGCCAACGAGTTCCTGACCCGCGTGAACCTGATGCGCGCCTACCAGGTGAGTGAGTACGACGAGCCGGTCTACGACTGCCGCGGGAAGGACGTGATCGTGGTGGGCGGCGGCAACACGGCGATGGACGCCGTGCGCACGTCGAAGCGGCTGGGCGCGAAGTCGGCGACGCTGGTCTACCGGCGCTCCGAGGCCGAGATGCCGGCGCGCCTGGAAGAGGTGCACCACGCGCGCGAAGAAGGCATCGAGTTCCGCATGTTGACCAACCCGATCGAGTTCCTGGGCGACGAGAAGGGCTGGCTGACCGGCGCCAAGTGCGTGCGCATGGAGCTGGAC
>JBAVMZ010000340.1:0-9203 GCA_049690595.1 Occallatibacter sp.
GCTTGCCCCCGCGGCCGGAGAAGGTGGAGAGGTTGGTGGAAAGCGGCTCCACCAGGGGGTCGGAGGCCGTCCTGACCGCCTCGTCCACGTCGAACTCCGTGCCCGTGAAGGCGCCGAGCACCGGCCCCGGCCCGGGAACCAGCAGGCCGTGGGCAAACCCCCGGTCCGCAATCCCCGTGTCGTAAAGGAATCCTGGGTAAACCTGGAAGCCGCGCGAGGTCTTCGGGCCGGAGAAGACGTGCTCGATGGCGGCGGCCTTTTCGGCGCTCAGGCAGCCGGCGGTCTCACCCGGTTTGCAGACCAGTTGCGAGGGGGAGAAGTCGCAGCCGAGGGGATCGAAGATCATGCCGTCTGCCACGCCGTCGCGGGCGTCGCAGCGGGCCAGCAGGGCGTCCATGACGAGCTTGCGGTCGGCGTCGGTCAGCGCCTGGGCGGCGAGCGGCTTGCCCGCGGCGTCTTTGGGCGCGATGCGGTTCCAGGCGGACTCGGCCCAGGGGCCGATGGCGAGATTGGAGAGCCCCGTGCGCATGGCCGGGTCGCCGGAGACGATGCCGTTGAAGGCGGCCGGGAAGCGCTGCGAGAGGATCATCCCTTCGCGCCCGCCGGTGGAGCAGCCGAGGAAGTAGGAGTAGGCGGCGGGCTTGGGGTAGTAGGCGGCGACGATCTGGCGCGCCACCTCGGCCACCCGCACGTTGGCCTCGAAGGCGAAGTCGAGCATGGCTTGCTGGTCGCGCATGAAGCCGAAGTCGAAGGGGCCGGTGTGGGCCTTGTGGCCGGTGTCGTTGGAGGCGACGGCGAATCCGCGGAGCAGAGCCGGTTTGTCGCCTGCCGCGGTGGCGCCTACGGGCAAGGCCACGGTGCCGTTGCCGCCGCCACCGCCCTGCTGCACGTAATCGCCGTTCCAGCCGGTGGGCATGGCCAGCGCGAAGCGGATGCCGAACTCCTCGCCGCCGGCGCCGGTGCGGCGGCTCAGGACGCCCTCGACGCGGCAGTGCTCGGGCAGCGGGCCGGAGTACTCCCAGGGGCTGGCGGCCGCGGTCTTGTCGACGGCGGGGAGAAATTTGGCGGAGACGATCTCGACGCCGGGGAGCTTGAGGCCGGTGAGGGCGGCGCACTTGTCGGCGGACTGGGCCGAGGCCGCGGCAAGGGCGAGAACGGGCAACAGGAGAGCGCCTGCGAATCGGAGTTGCATGGAAACCAGCTTTCCGCGGAGATGGAGGCCGGCCCCCGAGGCGGAGAGCGGGCCTGTTGCAAGGGACGGGTGAAGGAGGGGGAAAGGACGCAGAGTCCCCGGGCCGGATCAGGTTGCCTGAAGACGCCGCTCCATCTCGCGCACCGGGTCGGGCCACGGAGCATGGATACCCATGGCGCGCAGATAGGCGATGAGCTGGCCCATGTGCTCGTTGGCATGGGCGAGGATGCGGAGATAGAAACGCCGGATCGTCGTAGTCTGCCCGAAAAAGACCGACTGTGCGTCGAGTTGCTCCTCGCTGAGAGTGCCAAAGCTTTGCCTCACAACCTCAAAGGAGCTTCGGAGCAACTCGAGAATACAGGGCTTCTCCGTCAGGGACTTCTCCAGCGCCAGGCACTGGTGAACAATGGCGAGCCACTGGAGGTTGGGATCGCCGGAGACGGGTTCCGGAGGTTGAATCTCGCCCCGAAGCGGAAGCCCGGCACGGTGAAGGAGCATGAAGTTGCCCGCTGCCACATGCACCAGGACTTCAGAGAAGGAGCGGGCATCGGTCGCCGGCCGCCAGCCGTAGGACTCCGCGGGCACATCTTCGGCCAGAGCAAGAAGCTGGGTTTGAGGGATGGCAAGTTCGTGCAGGAATTCCGTGCGGAATCCCTGGGATTGGGGCTGGGCATCTTCCATGCGGCGCCTCCCGTCCGGGATCGTTTGCCCCGGATTATAGTGCGCGAGCAGCGGGAATGGACGAGAAATGCGCCGGGTCCGTAAGGAGGGCGGAGTCAGGGCGCCGCTCAGGCGGAGGCCGGCGAGCGCATCCGGTCGAGGGCGGAGGTCAGTTCGCGGCTGAGTGCCTGCTGGGCCTCGTCGCCGAGCTTGGCGCCGCTGGCGGTCAGGTAGAAGACGTCGATCGCCGTCTCGCCCTCGGTGTCGATCAGCGCAACCTCGATGTTGCACTGGTGCGTCGAGAGCGTCAGCGCGATCTGGCGCAAGAGGCCCGGCAGGTCCTGGGCGATGACCTGGAGAATCGTCGAGTGCGAGCTGGAGGCGGAGTCGAACTCGAGGCGCGTCCGCACGTCCACCTTGGCTGTGGCGTGGTTCAGGTGGCGGCGCGAGGCCAGAAGCTGCTCCACTGGCGTCTTGAGCGAGACCACGTCGTGGATGGAGGCCAGGAAGCGGTCCCGCTCGCTCGGGTTCAGTTCCAGGGTGCGGAAGACGTCAGTGAACTGGAAGCTGTCGACGACCACGCCGGCTTCGTTCGAGAAGGCGCCGGCCTTGACGATGTTCATGCCCCAGGCGGCCAGGGCGCCGGCCACGTCGGCAAAGAGACGGGTGCGGTCGCGGGCGATCACGGTCAGGTCGAAGAGCTGGCGCGCCGGGCGCAGTTCGAGCTGTACCGGGTCTTCGTCGAGCTTGACGGCGAGCTGGAAGTGGTTGCGGATCTGCTCGGGCAGGCGGGTCTGCAGGTAGCGCTGCGGAAGGCCTTCGAGAAACTGGCGGAGCGAGTCGTACTGCGGGGCCGGGACCATGGAGCGGATGCGGTTGAGCAGCGTGGGGTCGATGGCCGCGTGGTAGCGCACCTCGTCGACCGAGCGGTCCATGAAGTTGGCCGTGGCCATGTATAGCTGCCAGAGGTTTTCGGCCTTCCAGGGGGTGAGCGCGTCGGGGTTCACGGCCTTGATGTCCGCGTAGGTCATCAGGGTGAGCATCTTCAGCAGCGACGGCGAGCCGACCTTCTCCGAGAAGCCGCGCACGTTTTCCTGGTCGAAGATGTCGCGCCTGAGCGCGTTCGACATCTCCAGATGGAGGCGGATCAGCTTGAGGATAGCCTCGCGCTCTTCGCCGTCGAAGTCGAGCCGCGCCAGAAAGCTGTCGGCCAGCTCGACGCTCTGGCCGGTGTGCTCGCCGGTGCGGCGCGCCTTGCCGGTGTCGTGCAGCAGCAGCGCCAGCAGGAAGAGGTCGAGCCGGTCGACCTCCGGCAGAAGCTGCGCCAGGCGCTGGTCCCACTCGTGGGCCGGCTGGCGCAGCGAGTGGACGTTGTCGATGGTCAGGAAGGTGTGCTCGTCCACAGTGTAGCGGTGGTAGCTGTCGCGGATCACCAGCGCGTCGATGCCGTGGAACTCGGGGATGAGCATCTCGAGGACGCCGAGAGCGTGCATGGTGCGCAGCGCGTGGGCTGCGTGAGGTCCCAGCAGCACTTCTCGCAGGGCGTTCCACAGGTACGGGCCTTCCGGAATGTGAATGGCCAGCGCAGGCAGGGCGTCGGTGATGCGGTCTTCGGCGGCCTGCGAGAGCGCGTAGCCGTGGGTGGCCATCAGGGAGAAGATGCGCAGGATGGCGGCGGTGTCGTTGAACTGGGCGCCGGGGACGATGTCGATGCGGCCCTGGTCGAGGACGAAGTCGGTGCCGGCGATGGGGGTGCGGCGGCGGCGGAACTGGCGGTAGAAGCTGACCGGCGCGGGCAGGTGCTCCATCAGCAGCGCGGCGCGGCGATAGACCACCCGCGCGTGCCGGTAGTAGGTGCGCATCCAGTAGGCCGGGTCGGCAGTGCCGCGGGTTTCCAGGCCGATGGAGTTGGCCGCGGCCTCGTCCTGCGATTGCCAGTCCAGCGTGTTGTCGTCGCGGCCGTGGCGGAAGTGGAGAAAACACCGGGCGGCGGCGAGGAAGTCGAAGGCGGCTTCGGCGTCGCCGCGGGCGCTCTGGAAGACGCCGCCGCGCTGGCGGGGCCACTCCTTGGTCTCCTTGAGGTGAAAGAGCAGGGCGAACCAGACGGCGAGGTGGTAGTCGCGCAGGCCGCCGGGACAGTCCTTCAGGTTCGGCTCGAGGTGGAAGATGGTGTTGCCGAACTTCTGGTGGCGGGCGCGGGCGATCTCGCCAAGCTTCTGGGTGATGGTGTTCCACTCGCTGAGCACCAGGCCGGGCAGCACCGTCTGGTGCAACTGCTGGTAGAGCGGGAACTGGCCGGCGAGGAAGCGGCGATCGAGAGTGGCCAGCGTGAATTCGAGGTTGTCGGGGTCGAAGCGGCCGGCTTCCTTTGCCGTGCGCTTGGCCGGGCTGGCGCGCAGGCCGATGTCCCACATGCCCTGGATGATGGCCCGTACCGCATCGCGGGAGTTCTCCTCGGTCTTCTCGTCGCCGAAGGCGAAGAGCACGTCGATGTCCGAGTGGGGAAAGAGGTCCTTGCGTCCGTAGCCGCCCAGCGCCAGCAGGCTGATGTTCATGGCGGGCTGCCCGGCGAAGGCCCGGCGCCACATCTCAATAAGGATACGGTCGACCACGGCCGACCGCCGCCGGATGGCGGCCGTGCCGTCCCCGGTGCGCTCGTAGGTCAGGCGCACCAGCGCCATCTCCTTGAGATACTGCTCCCGTAGATCGTCAACCGCCAAAGCGACTGGATTCATGAGGTATGGATGTGTGGCTCGCCGGAGCGAGGAGGAATTCTTAACAGAATAAGCGATTTTTCCGCCCGTGGGGCAGATCGTTGCCGCGAAGGCGGAAAAAGGCGGAGAATCCCTCGTTTGGCGGGTCCGGTCCTGGCCGGGGGTGAGACCGGGCTCAGCCCGTGCGCGCGGGTGTTCGGAGCGGTTCTGCCTTTCGTTCGGCCGGACCTGGTGCTACACTTGAGGCGTGGACGACCAGGCCCAGGGCACGCAGCGGGTCTTCAAGACGGCCTGGTTCTCCAGGGCGGCGCGGAAGGCGCGGATCCCGGATGCCGAGCTGTGCACGGCGATCCGGCAGGTGATGCTGGGCCAGGCGGACGATTTGGGCGGTGGAGTCTTCAAGAAACGGCTGGGGAAGAACCTCTACCGGTCGATTATTGTGGCGCGAGGCGGACGGTACTGGGTCTACGCCTATCTCTTCGCCAAGAAGGACCGGGCGAATATCGAGGACAGGGATCTCTCGAATCTCCGTGCATATGCCGCCATCTTTGCACGGAAGACAGACCCCGACATCGGGATGGAATTGCAGCTCAAAGAGCTGCTGGAGATATGCCATGACGAGGAAGCTGAAATACAAGAGCGAAATATCTGAAGCGATTCATAGCAGCGTTTCGGGGATGTACCGCGCTGGAACCATCGACCAGGCGACGATGCGCGAGTTCGACGAGTCCTGCCTTATCGCTCCCGCTCCGATGGAGCCCAGGCGCATCAAGCGCATCCGCACCAGCCAGCGCGTCAGCCAGCCAGTCTTTGCCCGCTACCTCAATACCAGCGAATCGACGATCGAGAAGTGGGAGTCGGGCGCCAAAAAGCCCAGCGGCATGGCGCTGAAGCTGCTGGATATCGTCGAGAAGCACGGGCTGAAGATCCTCGCCTGAGGCGTATTTCTATCGATCGGTGGCCTGTTGCGGACCCGGGCTTCGACTGCGCCGCGCCTGCTACGGCGTTATCCGCGGCAGGTATCGGCCACCGAAGCGCTTATGCGCTGCTTGCGCGCTAAATCGCTCGAGGATTTCTCCGGTTGTGGCATTCACGCGATAGACGTTGAATTCGCTCTCGTACCTGCAATCGCCGGTATTCCGGATGAGAACAGAAAGAAGGATCTCCTTCGATCCGTTCAGCCATCGCCCTCCAATGACGTGGTAGGGCTCGCAGTACTGATCCGCTTCCCAAAACCCCCTCAATCCCGGGGTGTCGAGTTCCGGGTCGATTGGCATTCGGCGGACGCGCTGCTCGAAGTCCTTGCGCGCCGCTTCCCCGACGTTGGGAAATTCATGGGCCCCGGAGTCGTCGACGCCATAGACCTGCATATGCCAGGGACCCAGTTCCCCGGATTCTGTCCAGGTCACGAAGTACTTTGTGGAATCCGGAGCCCAACTCAGTTCTGCATCGTGCTTCTGCACGCTGTCGATGCCCGTATCGTAAGTCTTGCCCCGGATGTGAAGATACACATTCGCCCCGGCAACCTCGATTTGCTTCTTTCGGTCGGGAGAATAGAAGGACATGTGGCGGTGTGGGTTGTCGTCGAAGGCAGACCATGTGTTGAAGAGAGAAACCGCGGCGGCCGACCATGAGCCGCGCGCAACCGCATAGCGCCGGTCGAGCTTGTGCGAGGGCTTTGCGGGAGCGGTCTTCGGCGGCGCCGTCTGCGATTCGAGCGGAATAAGGCAGGGCACGAAGGCGGGAAGAAATCCCCACAAGAGCAGTGCCCTGGCCAGCCGCATGGGTTGTTCTCTCCGTCAGGTCCACAATCGACCGAGTCTGCCGTCGTACGATCGCCGGACGAGTATCTGTCGCGCCCATTTCGGCGTTGAGCGGAAGCGGCTGGAGGTTTCGCCGTTTACAGCGCCGCTTCTCCGCGTTCGTCGTTGCGGATGCGGATGGCGTCTTCGACGCGGCTGACGAAGATCTTGCCGTCGCCGATACGGCCGGTGCGGGCGGCGCTCATGATGGCCTGCACGGCTTTCTCCTTCAGATCGTCGTGGACGACGATCTCGATCTTGACCTTGGGCAGAAGGTCGACCGTGTACTCGCGGCCGCGGTAGAACTCGGTGTGGCCCTTCTGGCGGCCATGGCCGCGGGCTTCCAGGATCGTCATGCCTTCGATGCCTGCCTCCAGCAGCGCATCCTTGACGGCGTCCAGCTTCGAGGGTTGGAGAACGGCTTCGATCTTGAGCATATGCAAGTGCCTCGCTTTGACAGCGTAACAGGCGGGATGGGCCTTTGGGCCACTCCTGCCGGATGGGTTTTTTCCTCTGCCGGGACCGCGGGCGCCGGGCGACCGGGTTGCCGCGGCACAGGTTTCGGGCCGGGTGATTCTGTGCTTTGAGCCGGGCGCCGCGTGTCCCGGAATCGGCACCCGGAGCACCCAGCTTAGGTCGAGCATCCAGCGGTCAGGAGTTCAGGTCGTAGCCTTCTTCGCCGTGCTGGGAGAGATCCAGGCCTTGGTGCTCCTGCTCCGGCGTCAGGCGCAGGCCCACGGTCTTGTCCACCAGGAAGAGCAGGACGAGGGTGCCGACGACGGAGATGGCCCAGGCGATGCCGGCGCCGGCGGCCTGGTTGAGGATCTGGCTCCAGTGGCCGTCGATGGCGCCGGTGGCCACGTTAGCGCCGAAGGCGGCGTTGATCAGCCGCGTGGCGAAGAGGCCGGTGAGCAGCGCGCCCAGCGTGCCGCCCGCTCCGTGCACGCCGAAGGCGTCCAGCGAGTCGTCGTAGCCGAAGAAGCTCTTGACCTTGAAGACCATGAAGGAGCAGAAGAATCCGGCGGCGATGCCGATGGCGAGCGCGGAGAAGGGCTGGACGTAGCCGGAGGCCGGGGTGATGGCCACCAGGCCGGCGACCGCGCCGGAGATGGCGCCCAGGGCCGTGGGCTTGCCGTTGTGCTTCCACTCGAAGATGGTCCAGCCAAGCGCGGCGGCGGCGGCGGCGAAGTGGGTGTTGATGAAGGCCGAGGTGGCCAGCGGGCCCGAGCCCAGCGCCGAGCCGGCATTGAAGCCGAACCAGCCCACCCAGAGCAGGCAGGCGCCGATGAAGCTCAGCACCATCGAATGGGGCGCCATCTTGGTATGCGGAAAGCCCATGCGCTTGCCCAGGTAAAGCGCCGTGACCAGCGCGGAGACGCCGGAGGTGATGTGGACGACGGTGCCGCCGGCAAAGTCCAGCGAGGGAATGCGCCCGCCGGACTGGTTCAGCAGGCCGCCGACGCCCCAGACCATGTGCGCCATCGGGCAATAGATCAGCAGCGACCAGAGGGAGAGGAAGATGGCCATCGCCGAGAACTTCATGCGCTCGGCAAAGGCGCCCGTGATCAGCGCCGGGGTGATGATGGCGAACATCAACTGGTAGACCATGTAGGTCTGCTCGGGGATGGTGGCCGCGTAGTCGGCGTTGGGCGTGAGCGTGACGCCGGAGAGGAAGAGGTGCTCGAAGCCGCCAATGAACCAACTTCCGTGACCGAAGGCCAGCGAGTAACCGCAGATGGCCCAGAGGATGGTCACCATGCCCATCATGGCGAAGCTCTGCATCATGGTGCCGAGGATGTTCTTGCGGCGGACGAGGCCGCCGTAGAAGAGGGCCAGTCCGGGGCCGGTCATCAGCAGCACCAGGGCGGCGGAGACCAGCATCCAGGCGTTGTCGCCGGCCATGCGGGCATCGTTGACGGACTGCTGCAGGGCCGCGATCTGGGCCTGCGTGGCGGGCGCCTGGGCTGGGCCGGATTGCGCCAGGGCGAAGGAAGGAAGCAGAAGGAGCAAGACGGGAAGGACGTGCCTGAGCATACATCGACGCATGATGTTCTGACTCCGAGGAGGCTGCCCGCCACGTGGGCGCGGCCGCCGGACTTGGCTGATGGATTGGCACAGGAAGCGCGACTGCCGGCCGCCTTCGTCGAACGCCTGCAAGAAACCCGTGACCGCCGGCAGACGGCCTTTGACCGGGCAAACTCGGATGAGCGTTTCCCTGAATTTCATCAAAAACCGGGGGCAAACGCAAGCACTCTTACGCTTTCTTCATGGCTTTCTTCGTCCGGAGATGGTATCCGCGCGCACCGGAAGCCGCTCCAGGGCGATTCCGCGCCTCCGCGGCGACCCGCGCCGGGGCGATGTGCGACATTGAAAGGAAGATTCCGGAAGGGAAGGGCTATGAGGTTCCGGCAGGCACGAAGAGCGATGGGCTGGGCGCTTCTGATGCTGGCGGCGGTGTGGCCGCGCGTTGGTGCGGCTGCGCCCCCCGCATGTCGCAAGTTGGTTCTCGCCGGCGAAGTAAACGCCGGACAGGAGTGGCGCGCGCCCATCGGTCAGGGATGGGTTTTTCGCGTGCTGCCCATCGTTGCCGGCTCCCAGCCGTTTACCGGATGGGACCTGGTGGTCGACCGCGAAGCGCCGGCCGGCTTTCCCGATGCGCTGCTGGTGGCCACGCCACCGTGGAACTCGATCAACGAGCGCGAGATCGGCACCACCTTCGGCTTGCGCGCGCAGGACGCGCTGGGCTGGAATCCGCGCAGCTTCCACTTCCTCGTCGATCCGGCCGCCTTCCGCCAGAGCCAGCAGCTCTGGCGCCAACTGCCCGCGCAACCCGCG
>JBAVMZ010000341.1:0-7972 GCA_049690595.1 Occallatibacter sp.
GCAGAGCCCCATCGCCGCCGGCAGAGCCCCATCGCCGCCGACAGAGCCCCATCGCCGCCGGCAGAGCCCCATCGCCGCCGACAGAGCCCCATCGCCGCCGGCAGAGGCCAGTCGCCCCGCGCCGTAGGCGCAGTGTTGGTTAGCCCCGCGCTTCAGCGTGGGGTGGGCGCAACCAACATCCTCTCCGGAGTCCAGTAGGGACGGTGCTGCAGCATCGTACGCGTCCCTCGCGCCCTTCCGCGAAAGACATGGAGAATCCAAAACCGAGGGCGACTCCCGTAAATGTCAAGCATCGGCTGTCTCCCCGGCAGGGCCGGGGATTTCCCCTTGCTGAATGAGTATGCAGTGGAGATCAAGCGGGACGGCGAGTGATTCGTTGGCTGGTCGCCCGAGATTCCCGGCGCCAACGGCCAGGGTCGCTCCGTGGTGGAGTGCCCCTCCAGCCTGGATGCCGCGGTCCGGCTGATTCTCCAGGATTGCAAAAACAGCGCGGAATAACGCACACCCGCCCCCCGGCTGGACCGGGAGGCGGCGCGCGCTTCGGGTAAAGCTACTCGGCAGCCGTCTCGGCCACCGCTTCCGCCACCGGCTCGGCAGCGGCTTCCGCCGGCGCCTCTTCCGCGGACTCGGCGGCAACCGTGACCTTCACGTGCGCGGTCACTTCGCGGTGCAGCTTGATGGCCACGGTCACGTCGCCGACGGTCTTGATCGGATCGACGAGCTGGATCTTGCGGCGGTCGATCTCGAAGCCCTTGGCGGCCAGCTCGGCGGCGACATCGGCCGAGGTCACCGAGCCAAAGAGGTGGCCGCTCTCGCCTGATTTGCGGGTGAAGCTCAGCACCACGGGCTCCAGCTTGGCCACCAGCTCTTCGGCCTGCATCTTCTCGGTGGCCGAGCGGCGGGCGGCGGACGCCTTCATCTGCTCGATGACGGCTTTGTTCGCCGCGGTGGCCTCGAGGGCCATCTTGCGCGGCAGCAGGTAGTTGCGCGCGTAGCCGGCAGCCACCTTCACCAGTTCGCCGCGGTGGCCCAGGTTCTCTACGTCTTGCTTCAGAATCACTTCCATCGAAATTCTCCAAGTGCGTGCCGCGAGCGTGCATCGTTGCCCGGGGCTTTCGGCCGCGCATCGGCCGTTTGTCCAGCCGGTCCCTCACCCGCGCAGTCGAACCAGTGCGGTGTAAGCTGCCGACTGACCACTGACCACTGACAACTGACAACTGACAACTGTCAACTGTCTAGTGCTTGGTGGCAAACGGCAGCAGGGCGATGTTGCGCGCCTGCTTGATGGCGCGGGTCAGACGGCGCTGGTGCGTCGTGCACACGCCGGTCAGCCGCCGGGGCACAATCTTGCCGCGCTCGGCCACAAAGCCCTGCAGCAGACGCACGTCCCGGTACGAAACCGCGTCGATCTTGTCCGTGCAGAACTTGCAGACCTTCTTGCGGCGGAAGAACTTGCCGCGCCCGCCGGGACCGCCGGGACGGCCTCCGCTGCGGGGACCGCTTGAGGAACCGCCAGACGGTCCGCCCTGGGATGGTTGCGATGGCCCGCTCTCGGGCGCCTTCACTTGAGTCTCTTCAGCCATGTTGTTTCCTCTTTACAATGCTTGGGTCCGGGCGGCGCCACGGCGCGCCCGGGAAAATCGTGTGGTTGCCGCGGCCTCCCCCGCCAGGCGGGCAGACGGCGGCCGTGCTGGCAAGCCGGCGCTAGGCCACCGGTGTCGCTTCGGGTGCTTCCGCAGCCGGGGCCACCGGCTCGGCGCTCACCTTGCGGCGCACTCCGCGCAGGGCCTTCACCTTCGCCAGGCGCTTCTCTTCCTCGTCGATACGAACGGTGATGAACTTGATCACCGGCTCGGAGACGCGCAGACGGCGCTCCAGTTCGTGCACCACCGCGCCGTCCGCCTCCACGGTGAACAGAACATAGAACCCCTCGTTGAACTTGCGCACCGTGTAGGCAAGCTTGCGGCGGCCCATCTTCTCGATCGACCTGAGCGCCCCGCCGCCGTTCGTCACCGTGGCGGTGAAGCCGGCGATCAGCTTGTCCTGATCCTCTTCGGCCACGTCGGGCCGGACAATGAACATTACCTCGTATACACGCGACATCCGGTTTCCTTTTCCGCCGGAGATCCCTGGGGACGCTCCCCGCTCTCCGGCCTTTGACCTCCCGGCATCTGCCGGGGCGGTTTTACTGCTTTGCTGCCTCATCCGCCGCGCCGTTCCGGTCGCGGCGATTGAACTCGTTCATGGCGGCTGCCGGCCCGGCTTCCAGGATGCGCCGCGTGGCCGTCGCCACCCGGTCCAGCACCTCGTCCAGCACCGTCAAATCCGCCTTGCGCATCGGCGAGAGCAGGTAATCCCTGCCCGGCCTTCTGCCGCCGCGCGCCGCTATCGCCTCGGGCGGTAAATCCAACCCGACGCCGATGCGCAACCGCAGCCACTCGGGACTGCCCAGGGCGCCGATGATGCTGCGGGCTCCGTTGTGCCCCGCGGCGGAACCGCGTTCCCTGATCTTCAGGCTGCCCAGCGCCAGGTCCAGCTCGTCGTAAATCACCAGCAGGTCCCGCGCCGGGTCGGCTTCGAACTCCCTCAGCAGGGCGGCCACCGCCACCCCGCTCAGGTTCATGTAGGTCTCCGGCTTGGCCAGCACCACCTCGCGCCCCGCCATGCGGCAGGTTGCGGTAGTGGCGCGGCAGCGCCGGTTCTGCACCACAACGCCCTCCTGCTCGGCGATGCGGTCGATGGCCATGAAACCCGCGTTGTGCGGGGTCCACAGGTATTCGAGTCCCGGATTGCCCAGGCCCACCACCAGGAAGGGCCCGCGACGCGCTCCGGACTCGGTTGCCTCGCCCAAGGCTTACTTCTTCGCCTCGGGCTTCTTGGCCGCGGCTTCCTCGGGCTTGCCCTTCTTGGCCACTTCCGGCTCGGCCGCGGCAGGAGCCGCAACCGCACCCTCGGCCGCGGCAGGAGCCGCTTCCTCGCGGATCGAAACCACGTGCGCCACCGTCGCGTCCTCGGCATTCAGGTACGCGATCTTCTCCGAATGCGGCAGGTCGCTTACGCGCAGAACCCCGTGCATCTCCAGATGGCTCACGTCCACGTCGATGTGGCTGGGAATATCGGCTGGCAGGCACTCGACTTCCACTTCGCGCAGCACCAGGTCCAGAATGCCGCCGCTCGTCTTCACGCCCACGGGGATGCCCAGCAGCTTCACCCGCACGCTCACCCGCAGAGTCTTGTCCAGGGCGATCCGCTTCAGATCGATGTGGATCAGCTTGTCCTTGATCGGCTCGCGCTGCCAGTCGACGATCATCGCCTTGGCCAGCGCCTGGCCCGCAATCTCCACGTCGAAGATCGTGTTATGGCCGCTCTCTGAGAACAGAATCCGCTCCACCTGCTTCGGATCCAGCTCGACGGCGACAGGCTCGTGGCCCGCGCCATAAAGAACCGCGGGAATCTTGCCGGCGGCGCGCACCCGGCGGGCCGCATTCTTGTTGAACTTGCCCTCGCGGGGCTTGGCTACGACTACTTCAGGCATTCGTTCTCTCGTTTCTGGTTCGGGCACGGGTGAAGCAGCTTTCAGCTGTCAGCTATCGGCTTTCAGCTCGTAGTGCAGTTGCCAGCCGAATTGCCCCGCTCCCTTTGTTGGGCCAGCCTGCGGCTGGCAGTTCGTAGTTGATAGTTCGTAGTTCATAGTTCTCGATGATTTGCGCTAAAGTTCGGCGGTCTCCCACTACGAACTGCGAACGATGAACTGCGCACTTACGAGAACAGCGTGCTCACGCTGGTCTCCATGTGAATGCTCTCGATCGCCGCGCCCAGAAGGCCGGCAATCGAAAGTACCTTGATCTTGCCCAGTTGCTTGGCCGCGTCCGTCAGCGGAATCGTGTTGGTCACCACCACCTGCTCCAAACGCGAGGCGGCAATCCGGTCAATCGCCGGCCCGGAGAGCACGGCATGGCTGGCCGCCGCGTACACCGCCGCGGCGCCGTTGTCCAGCAGCGCGTCCACGGTCTTCACCAGCGTCCCGGCCGTGTCGATGATGTCGTCGATGATCAGGCAGGTCTTGCCCCTCACATCGCCCACCACGTTCATCACTTCGGCCACGTTGATGTCGGTGCGGCGCTTGTCCACAATGGCCAGCGGCGCTCCCACCTTTTGCGCGAAGAAGCGCGCCCGCTCCACGCCGCCAGCGTCGGGAGATACCACCGTCAGGTTGGGCAGAGCCCGCTCCCTGAAGTAGCCCACCAGCACCGGGCTGGCAAACAGATGGTCGACGGGAATGTTGAAGAAGCCCTGAATCTGCGCCGCGTGCAGGTCCACGAACAGCGCGCGGTCGGCGCCGGCCGTGGTCAGCAGGTCGGCAATCAGCTTGGCGCTGATAGCCACGCGCGGACGGTCCTTGCGGTCCTGCCGGGCGTAGCCGTAGTACGGAACCACTACCGTGATCCGCGCTGCCGAGGCCCGCTTCAGCGCGTCGATCATCACCAGCAGCTCCACCAGGTGCTGGTCCACCGGGAAGCAGGTCGGCTGCACCACAAATACATCCACGCCGCGGACATTCTCGAGAAGCTGGAAGTAGACCTCGCCGTCGGCAAAGCGTTGCAGCTTGGCCTCGCCCACCGTCACGCCGATGTGCCGCGCAATCTCCTCGGCCAGCGGCCGGTTGGCCGTGCCGCTGAAGAGCTTGAACCGCTTGTCCTCGCTCAGGTTCCGCCCCCGCTTGCGCTCCGGGGCCGGCTTGGCCGGTTCCGCAGCCGGTTTGGCCGGAGCCGGAACGCCCTTCGCGCCCATCTCCGGAGCTGGCGCCCCTGCCGGGCCGCTTGCTGTCTGTCTCTCGTCTGCCGTGGTCAATGCTTCCGCTTCCATCTCCGTAACCCTCCAAGCTGGTTGGCTTTGGCTGTTTCGGTCTCTCCGCTAGAAGAGAAAGTGTCTGGCTGGGCGACCAGGATTCGAACCTGGATAAATGCCTCCAAAGGGCATTGTCCTACCATTGAACGATCGCCCAGTATGACAGCCGAAGCGGAGTCTCGCTCGCCCGCCCGCTGACTGTCAACCCTCTTGCGGCTCGAGCATTTCGCGCCAGTAAGCCGTCCGGGGTAGAGTGCGGGTCACAAGACTCCTCACTCCTGCCTGGCGCAACCGCTCGCGCGCTGCCTCCGCGTCTCCCCGGGTCTGGTACAACCCGAAGAGCGCCGAACCGGACCCGGAAAGCGAGGCGTAGAGGGCCGCCTCCGGCGTCTGCGGAGCCTGAAGAAGTTGCTTGATCTCGGCAAGGGAAGGATGCTGGGCAAAGACGACCCGTTCGAAGTCGTTCTCGATCCAGCTCAGAATCCCGGTGCGGACAAGCGCGGACTCTTCAGGTCCAGCGTGGTCCCTTTCCGTGAAAGGGACACCGGAGGAGCCCGCCTGCCCACCCCTTTCCGGGATCGCTCCCGCAAAGGCGCTCGCATATGCGCGGCTCAACTCATTTAGTTTACCGTCGCTGGCCTCCTGGGTCAAACCCTCGCGCAGGCAGAGCGCGTCCCAGTCGCGAAAGGCCTGCGGCGTCGACACCCCGGTCTCCGGCGTCGCCACCACGCACCAGACCGGCTCGAAGTCCGGCAGCGGGTAGACCTGCTGCCCGCGGTCCAGCCCCAGTACCGCCCCGCCGATGAGGAAAAGCGGCACATCCGAACCCACCCGCGCCGCCAGCTCCAGCCTCCTCGCCCCCCAAACCCTGTCCCCCGCCCCCCAGTCCCTGATCCCTGTTCCCTGTTCCCTGATCCCTGTCTTCAGCTCCTCTTCCAGCCCCACCAGCACGGCCACCGCATTCGCCGACCCGGCTCCCAACCCACCCTGCACCGGCAGCCGCTTCTCGATGTGGATCTCCACTTCGGCCCTCGCGCCCAGCGCGTCGAGCATCAGCGCGGCCATCTTCCAGGCGGTGTTGCGCGCGTCGGTCGGCACCCGCCGGTCGTTCGAGCTCAGGCGAAGCGCGGTCACCGGCGCCGGCCGCGCCGAGACGGTCACCACGTCGAAGAGCTCCAGCGTCTGGTAGACCGTGGCCAGAGAGTGAAAGCCATCCGCGCGCGGAGCGCCGATGGCGAGACCGAGGTTGATCTTTGCGTGAGAGCGGACGTGGGTGGCCATGCAGATTTATTGTAGGCGCGCCCGTCCCCGCCCGCGCCCGCTTTCTCGCTCCCCTCAAGTGCTCTTGGGGCAGCCTGACTCGCCGCCTCGCGTGACGGCGCGAAATGAACCCAGGTTAAGACCCTCGTCAGCCGCGGAAGCACGCTAACTTGCTAACTCGCTATCCCCGCGAAGCGGGGATGACTTGCTGCCTTTTCCGGAACTCCTGTGGTCTGCCCCCGACAGTCTTGAGCGAGCGCGGCCCTGGGAACTCGGCAAACGGAGAGATTCGCGCCCCAGACCAGCGTTCGATACATACCTCACTCCCATCTATCCGGACCCGCGCAATTGCCCTGACCCCGATATCTGTACCCTGTTCCCTGTTCCCTGTTCCCTCATCCCTGCCCCCTGCCCTCAACCCTCCGCGTTGTACAGAATTACCCTCCGCTGGCGCACAATCGATCTGACGAGCCTGCAAAGGAAATGTCCGGTTCGCGGTAGCACGGGGCCGCCTCGGAGGGGGCCGGTATTGGCCACCCCCCTCCCCTCTCCACTGTGTTACACGGTTTCTGTATTACTGTCAATGCTATCTTATTTTATATCAACATTATACAGTTCCAACCTGTTCGCTTGTCCGTCAACAAAAGAGCGGTTTTTGGCCCCAAAACATCGCATTTTTGCCCCAAAAAACGGCCCTTTCTTCTAGAATTGCATCCGTCGCTTCGCTCCGCGCATGGCCGGCCGCCCCGTGCGGCGGAAGGAACCCGTCCACCCGCGCCCGCGTACCTCTTTCTCTCTAGCTGGCTCACAACCGGAGCCCGCCGGAGTCCATCTGGCAGAGTTCCAGCCCGCTGGTCGATCCGGGTCGGATCTGGCTGGATGCCTCTTCCTTTGCCCCGTCGCGACGGGGCGCGAAAGGAGAGCCATGAACCACCTTCTCCGCTCCTGTCTGGGATTGGTTGTGCTCTGCGCCGCCGCTTCCTGCCTTCCCGGCCAGGAGCAGTCCGGCTCGGCGCCCATGGCCGAGCGCTACGGCAAGCCGTACGTCACGGTCACCATCGCCGGCAAAGGACCCTTCCGCTTCATCATCGACACCGGAACCGGCGCCGACGCCTTCGTCAGTCCGGAGCTGGCCGACCTGCTCCAGCTTCCCACGGCCGGCGAGGCCCTGCTCGACGACCCCAGCCGCCAGGGCTCCCAGCGGGTTCCCATGGTTCTCATCCCTGAGCTCGAGCTGGCGGGGCAGAAGTTCTACTGGATCAAGGCGGTGCGCCACGAGGTGACCGGCGAGGCAGGCGCCTGCCAGGGACTGCTCGGCTTCACGCTCTTCCGCGACTACCTGCTCACCCTCGACTTTCCCCACCGCCAGGTGCAGTTGGCCACCGGGACTCTCGAGCCCGACGGCGAGAGCACCGTGCTGTCGATGCGCTCGCCCGAGGGCGTGCCCATCACCACCCTGCGCATTAACGGCCAGTTGGTGGAAGCGCAACTCGATTCCGGCGGCGGCGGACTGACGCTTCCCGCGCCCATGGCCGCCCATCTGAAGTGGGATGTCGATCCGGTCGTCTTCGCCACCGGCCAGTCCATGACCACGCGCTTCGAGATCAAGGCCGCCCGCCTGGCCGCCGATGTCACCATCGCGCGCTACACCTTCGCGCACCCGGTGGTGGAGATCCACCCGGCATTTCCCCTGGTGAACTTCGGCTCCCCGCCCATGCAGAGCTTTGCCATCACCTTCGACCAGAAGAGCCAGCTGGTGCGGCTCAACGCCAGCCACGACCGCCTCACGCTGACCGCCCCGCCCAGCCCCACGCGGCTGACCAACGCGCCCGCGCGCAAGGCGCCGCCGCGCCTGGTGCCGGTT
>JBAVMZ010000342.1:0-4381 GCA_049690595.1 Occallatibacter sp.
CCCCTCGTGCTTTTGCTGTGTTGAGTTACTCGGGCAGCACGAGCTTTCCGTTCACCGTGAACTTCCCGGTGACGGCCGGCGCGCCGGTGTTGGGCTGGCCGCCGCCTACTGAGACTGTGTAATCGCCGGGGGCGACGATCGGTTCGCCGGCCTCGGTCACCATGCTCATGTCGCGCGGGCTCAGCTCGAAGCGCACCTTCTGCGACGCGCCCGGATCGAGATGGACGCGCGCAAAGGAGCGCAGCGCTTTCAGCGGCGCGCCAGCCACGTTCGGGAAGTTGAGATAGAGCTCCGCCACTTCGTCGCCGGCGCGCTTGCCGGTGTTGGTTACGGTAGCCTCAAAGACCGCGGGGCTGCCGGCGGCAACCGGCGACGCGGGGCCGGTCAGGTTCGAGTACGAGAAGCTGGTGTAACTCAGCCCGTAGCCGAAGGGATAGAGCGGCGTGCCTTCGAAGTAGCGATAGGTGCGGCCCTTCATCGCGTACTCTTCGAAGGCGGGCAGTTGCGAAACATCCTTGTAGAAGGTCACCGGCAGGCGGCCGGCCGGATTGTTCTTTCCGCTCAGCGTCTCGGCCACCGCCGCGCCGCCCTCTTCGCCCGGATACCAGGCCTCGAGGATGGCGTTGGCGTGATCCTTGGCCCAGTTCACGCCGAGCGCGCTGCCGTTGGTCAGCACCACCACCAGCGGCTTGCCGGTCGCGCCCAGGGCCTCGATCAGCTCCTCTTCCGGCTTGGGCAGGTCGATGGAGGTGCGATCGCCGCCCTTGAAGCCGGGCTCGTCCACCTGCATCTCCTCGCCTTCGAGTTCGCTGGTGATGCCCACGACGGCCACGATCACGTCGGCCTTCTTCGCCGCCTCAATCGCCGCCGGCTGCGGCTTCAGGTCCACCTTCGACCACACCAGCTTTGCCACCGGAGCCTTGCCCTGGGCCGGCGCGTATTCCACTTCGAGCTTCGCCGGTTTATCCGCCTCCAGGTGAACCCGTCCCACCTTGGTCGTCACATCGTCGCCGCCCCATGCCGCTGTCACATCCTTGCCATTCAGCCTCATGCGGAAGAAGCCCAGCGTCTGGAGCCCGAGGTTGTAATCGCCGGTCTCCTTCGCGGTCAGGTCGGCATTCCAGCGCACCACCAGGCCTTCCAGCTTGGCGGCTTCGGCCGGCACCGGCGCCAGCGAGATGTCCAGCGTCGGATCCACACGCGTGGCCACCGGCGCCGAACTCGACGGGTGATTCATGTCGCTCAGGTCGAGCTTGGCAAACTCCACCTTCACGCCCGGCTTGCCTTCGAAGCTCAGCGCCGTGGCTGGCACCGGCGCGGAATCCTGGCTCAGGAACTGGGTTCCGGCCTCGTAGCTAATCGTGGCCGCGGGAAACTCCGCGCGCATCCCTTCCAGGATCGACACCGTGTGCGTCGGCCCGCCGTTGTAGTTGCCCAGCAGCACCGCCGTCTGGTTGGCTAGCGGCCCGATCACGGCGATCTTTGTGCCCTTCTTCAGCGGCAGCAGGCCGTCGTTCTTCAGCAGCACCATCGACTCGTTGGCAATTGCGCGCGCCATCGCCCGGTGCGCGGGCGAGTCCAGCAGCTTCTCGTCGATCTTCGTGTACGGCACCATCTCGGGCGGATCGAACATGCCCAGCTTCATGCGCGCCGTATACAGGCGGACCAGGGTGGTGTCGATCTCGGATTCCTTCAGATAGCCTTCCTTTACGGCGTCCAGGTAGGGCTTGAAGTCGTGATTGTCCTTGATCGGCGGGCCGCCGTCGGCGCACTCGTTGTCCATGCCGCGGCGCAGGCTCACCGCCGACGACTCCGCCTGCGTGGCGTTGAACTTGTGGCCGGCGTGAATATCCACCACGGCGCCGCAGTCCGAGACCACGTAGCCCTGAAAGCCCCACCAGCCGCGTAACTGATCCTGCAGCAGGAACTTGCTGGCGCAGGCCGGCTCGCCGTTGATCGAGTTGTAGGCGCACATCACGCTGCCGGCCTTGCCCTCCACCACCGCCGCCCGGAAGGCTGGCAGGTAGGTGTCCAGCTCGTCGTGCTTGCTCACGTTCACATTCGCCGTGTGCCGGGTCGGCTCCGGGCCGCTATGCACCGCATAGTGCTTCGGCGTCGAGATCACGCGGTAGTAGCGCGGATCGTCGCCCTGCATACCGGTGACAAAGGCCACGCCCATGCGCCCGGTCAGGAAGGGATCTTCGCCGTAAGTCTCCTGCCCACGCCCCCAGCGCGGATCGCGGAAGATGTTGATGTTCGGCGCCCAGAAGTCCAGTCCCTTGAGAAACAAGTTCGTTTCCTTCGCGCGCACGGCCTGCATATACTTGATGCGCCCCTCGGTCGAGATCACCTCGGCCATCGAGTGGATTGCCTTGGTATCGAAGGTCGCCGCCAGTCCAACCGGCTCGGGAAACTCCGTCACGCCCTGGTTGATCACGCCGTGCAGCGCCTCGCTCCACCAGTCGTAGTAGGGAATGTCGAGCCGCGGGATGGCCCGCGCCTGGTTCACCAGTTGGCTGGCCTTCTCTTCGAGCGTCATGTGCTTGATCAGGTCGGCGGCACGCTGCTCGGGCGGCAGGCTGGTGTCAAGATATGCGGGCTTGGGCGCCTCCTGCGCCGGGGCCATCCAGGCCAGGGCGCAGACGGCCACCGCCGCCGCAACGATTTGCAAACTCAGGGTCTTCATCGCACTCCTCGTTTCAGGGGTCAGGGTTCGGAAGTCATGGGTCAGGGCCGGTGCTCCCGGCTCGCCGGGCGAGTCCGCTCCGGCTACGCATCCACGCGATTGGAAAACGCTTCCCGGCAACCAACGCTATAGGGCTGGGGGAAGGCCTGTCAAGAGACGATTCGGCCGCATTCCCAAGAGAAAATCGCTTTAACTCGTTTCCGCGCCGGCGCCCCCTCCGCTCGGGAGGCAAATGAATGTAACCTTTCCTGTGCTCCCGCCGTAAGGATGGACAGAAGGGAAAACGCGATGATCGAGCAGGGCAACCGCGAGGCGACGCTGCTGGGCGAGTTCCGGCAGGGAAGCGTGGATGCCTTCGAGGCCCTCTTCCGCCTGCACCAGCGCGCCGTCTACGGCTGGACGCTGCGCCTCGTCCGCAACCCTTCGGCGGCCGAGGAGTTGACGGTGGAGTGCTTCTGGCGCATCTGGCAGGCGCATGCCCGCTTCGACCCGGCGCGCGGCTTCGCGGGCTGGGCTCGGCGCATCGCTACGCACGCGGCGCTGGACTGGCTGCGCCGCCAGAAGCCCGAGGCCGCGTTCGAAATGGAACCGGCTGCTCCGGCGTGCGCCGACCCGGCGATAACGGCGGAGATTCGCGGCAAGACGGCGCTGGCTTTCGCACGGCTGCCGGCAAAGTTGCGGGTCGCGGCCACGCTGGCGGTGGTGGAAGAACTGTCCCACCGCGAAGTGGCCGAGGCGCTGGGCATCTCGGTGGCCGCGGTCAAGGTGCGGGTCTTCCGCGCGCTGCGGCTGGTGAAACGCGAACTGGAAAGGCAGGGGATCAGACCATGAACTCGCACGAGGAAGAACGCCTGAAGCAGATGCTGCGTGCGGCCATCGAGCCGGTCGGCGCCGGGGCCGAGCCTGCCCGCGACCTGTGGCCGGCGATGCTGGCGCGGATGACGGTCGTGGCCCCGCGGATGCCCTGGTACGACTGGGCGCTGGCCGGCTCGGTGGCCGTGCTGGCGGCCTTCTTTCCGGCCTCCATTCCCCTGCTCCTCTATTACCTGTGAACCCGCGCGGGCCGGTGATGCCCGCAAGGAGTTTCCCGATGAACACCCATCCTTACCTGCGCGCCTTTCTGGCGGGCATCTTCCTGCCCACGCTGCTTCTGCCCGTGATGCTGATCGGTTTCATCGTCACCCGGCTTTGGCTCCAGATGCCCTTCCCCATCGAGCGCGGACTGGTCTTTCCCCTGGCGCTGGTGCCCGCGCTGTGGGGCCTCTGGAACATGCTCTGGCTCGCGACTCACGAACGCACGCGGCTGCCGCTGGGCCTGCACGGCGCCCTGCTGCCCCTGCTGCTGATGCCGGGCGGGGCCATAATGGCCAGTTGCCTGGGGATCCTCCAGTTGCACTCTGCCGGCGTCACCTGGTTCCACGCCATCGATGTCCCCTACGCGCTGATCGCCCCGGTCTTTGCCGCGGTGCTGGTCGGCTACTACCTGCTGTGGAAATACCTCGTCGGCTGGCTGAACCGGCTGCTGGCAATTGCGTAACCGCCGCGCGCCCGCCGCGCGCTTCCTGCCCCTGTCCCAACCCGCGCCCGTTACACTCTCTGCATCGGCTTCGCCCATCCCCATTCCGCAGGAGGGATCGCCATGGCAGGATCGCGCAGGGACTTCATCGTTTTGAGCTCGTTGGGTGCGCTGGGAGC
>JBAVMZ010000343.1:0-1864 GCA_049690595.1 Occallatibacter sp.
GGCATGGTCGAGCGGCGGCGAAGTAACGAGCGCCTGGAGCCGGTCCAGCGCTGGAGCCTGGGCTGCCGGATTCCGGGCCGCCGGAACCGCGGCCAGAGCTGAAGGCGGCGCTGGCGCCCGATTCTGGGCGAATAATGCGGATGCGAGGCACAGTATAGCGAGCGGTAGCCGGCCCGCGTTTCGAGAGGCGAACGACGTCCTGACCATGAGTTTTCCAGTGTATCCTGAGACCGTGCCAACTGGGTCCGTGCCGCTCGGATTGTGCGCCCTGACGCTGGCGATCCCGCTGACGGGTGCAACCGTGCCCCGCCCGTCTCCCAACGACTACCCGGCGCAGAGCAGCCGGCCGGAGCTGATTCTCGCTGGCGAGTTCTACGGCCGGAGCGCGCCAACCGCGAAGGCGACGATCTTCACCGCTCACTATGTGGTGGTCGAAGTTGCGGTGTACCCCACGAAAGGCTACAGGGTGAGCGTGAACCCGTCGGAGATGCGCCTGTTCATCAACGGGGCGAAGTACGGGCTGCTGCCGCAGTCCGGCTCCATCGTCGCGGGCAGTCTCAAGTGGTACGGCTATGAGCACGCGCAGGGGCTGGACGTGGGCGCAGGTCCGATCTACATCCCCGGTCAGCCCCGGCAGGGTCCGACCTTCCCGGGTGACCCGACGAACCGCCAGCCGACTCGCCCCCAGGCTCCCGAGAGCGGTCAGGATCCGAATGGGAACGGCAAGCCAGACACGAGCGCGCCCGAAGACCCCTCGGAGGTCCTGCCTGCGCTGGAGCTTGAATCGGGCGAGACACTGCACCCGGTAAGCGGTTACCTGTACTTCTATTGGGAGGCGCACACCAAGAAGCTGCGGAACGTCGAGTTGCGCTGGGAACCGGTGTGGGGCGAACCGCCGAAAGCCGTTCTCAAGCTTGTCTCGCCGCGCTGAAACGGGCTTCGAGGATGATCAGCACGACCACGGCCAGGACGATTACGGAGCCCACCAGGGGCACCACCATGACGATGTTGATGTTGGACCAGTACGCATAAAGGCCGATGGAGGCGGGCGCCAGGAGGCCTCCGGTCAGTGCGATGGAGAAGATGCCGTTGTAAAAGCCGGGCTGTAAGTAGGTAAACCGACTGCCGATGCGCTCGATGGCGAGCGGCAACACGGACGCGAACGCCAGGCCGCACAGCAGCGTACCGGAAATGACGCCGAACAAGTTGTCCGTAAACGCCAGGATGAGACAGCCGAACATGCCGAGCAGGACCGAGTAAAGCAGCATTCGAGCGTGCCGGACGCGCGGCAGGAGCGCCTGTGACAGCAGGCGGCCGGCCAGAAGGGCGAACCAGTACAAAGCCAGAAGATACAGCGAGCGCGCCGGGCTGAAGCCCAGCTTCTGAGTAAGAAACAGAGCCAGCCAGCCCGCCATGGCGCCCTCGTTGCCAAACTCGAAGAAGAGCAGCAGGGCCAGGAGGAGAGCGGACGGACTTCGCAAATCGCGGGCGACATCGCTCCACCCGACCGGCTCGTGCGGCGGCGGAGCAGGCAGTTTGGCGCGGGCGAACAGGACGCAAGCCACGGCCGGCAGGATCAGCAGCAACAGACCCATTGCAGGCACCGTGTAGACGGAGTAGCTGCCAGCGACCAGGAGCGCAGACAACAGGCAGCCCACGCCGTAGAACAGGCCGCCCAGGTTGACGGTCGCCGCCTGATGTTGCTGGTAGGCGGGCGAGGCGGCGCGAAACACTGCCATGTTCATCAGACCGGCGGCCGATCCGGTCAGCAGCAACCCGCCGACGCGCCCCGCCCAATGCTCCCACTGCGAGGGCGGCGAGAAAAGCGCAATGACCACCAGACCGCAGATCGCCACACCACAGG
>JBAVMZ010000344.1:0-3191 GCA_049690595.1 Occallatibacter sp.
GGGCCTCGCGGCCCCGCAAGTTTGTCCAAAGCGGGCTCTGGAGAGCCCGCGCGGCGCTGGAGCGCCGCCCCACTCGAACGCTATTGGACTTTGGCCGACTGGTGCGCGACGAGTTGCCACTGGCCGTGACGCTTCACGAAGGCATGCAGGAACACGAGCGTCGCTGGGGTCTGGGCACCGCCTGCTCCGAGCGTGACCACGTTGACTTTGCCAATGGTAATCGCGGCATCCTTGCCCAACATTTGGACGCGCGGCTCGGCCGGGTATTCCGCCTTGAAGTAGCGCATCTTGCCGTCCTTCAGCTTCTGGATGTAGCTGGCCTTGGTGTCGGTTGCGCCCGTGGAATGCGTGTAGGTCAGGTCGTCGGCCAGAAACTTGTCGAGCATGGCGTAGTCGGGGCCGCTCACGCCCTTTGACCAGCCTTTCTCGACGGCGAGAACGCCTGCCTCCTCTTTGTCGGCCGCCAGCAGGGCGGGCGCGCTCATCAGGGCCGCAAGGGCGAAAGCAAGCAAACTACGACGGATCATTTAGGTATTCTACGCCCGGGTGAATCGTCCTCGCCCGGACGCGATGGATGACTACGCGTCGATGCGCTCGTCCATGTCGGCCAGAACGTAGGCCAGCACGGCGAGCGAGGCCATGTTCAGGCGGAACTCCTTGGGGTCGATCTTGTCCAGCGTGTCGGCCTCGGAGTGATGCCATTCGAAGTAGCGCAGTCCGACCGTGCGATGGCCGAAGCCGGGAACGCCCAGCGCCATCAACGGCGCGATATCCGCGCCTCCGCCGCCCTGGGTCATCTCTCCGGCGCCGATTCCCTCCAGGAGCTTCCCAATCGCCTTCGCGCGCGCCAGAGCGCGATTCGTCACGTCATCCTTGGCGCCGCGAATCGACAGGCCGTAGCCCACGGGCCGCTCGGCGCCGCCATCCATCTCAATGGCCGCAACGTGGTTCCTGACGGCGTCGCCCACCCAGGCCGCGTACGCTTTGGCGCCGGCGCCGGTGTGTTCTTCGTCCACCCAGCCGACGATGCGCACCGTGCGGCGCGGGATCAGGTTGAGTTGCTTCATGAGCACCACCGCTTGCCAGCAGGCAACCAGCCCGCTGCCATCATCCTGCGCGCCTTGCCCGACGTCCCACGAGTCGATGTGGCCACCCAAAACGACGATCTCTTCGGGCTTTTCGCGGCCCGGGATCTCGCCGATCACGTTGGCGGCATCGGCGTCCGGCAGCGTTTGGGCGGACATCTTCAATTGCAGGCGGACGCGATTGCCCGCATCGAGCAGCCGTTGAATGCGGAGCGAGTCTTCCACGGAGATGGCAGCGTGCGGGATCTGCCTGACGCCGGCCTCGTAGCCCATCATGCCGGTGTGCGGGTCGCGCAGACTGAGCGGCGTGACCGAGCGGACCAGCGAGGCGACGGCACCGAGTTTGGCGGCGCGGGACGCTCCGGAGGTGCGGTACTGCACCGTCTTGCCGTAGCCCTGCCACGGAGCGTTGTAGAGGACGATCTTGCCGCGCACCTTGTCCGCCCCGAGCGCATCGAGTTCGTCGAAGCTCGACACGGCAATGACCTCGGCCGTGATGCCTTCGGGCGGAGTGCCGATGCTGCCGCCGAGCCCCAGCATCGCGACAGGCGCGTCGACGGGTTCGACCAGGCGGGCCGACTCCTGGCCGCGCACCCAATTGGGCACCTTGACCGGCGGCGTCTGGACATTCGAGAGGCCTTCGCGGCGCATCTCTCCGGCAACCCACTCAATGGCTCTTGACAAGGCCGGCGAACCGTCGATGCGGTTGCCGATCCGGTCGCAAAGGTATTCGAGCTTAGTCCACCCGCCGTCATCGGTGAGCGCGGCGCCGATCAGGCGCGAAGCCCTTTCCCGATAGGTCCCGGTCAGCGACGGTGTACTCTGGGCGCGGATCGGAGAAGTCGAATATGCGGCGGTCAGGCCCGCCGGAACTAAGGTAAGAAAACTGCGGCGATGCATGTTGTCTTGATGTTTCCTGTCGGATGTCGCATGCGCAGACGGGGCTGGACTCGCCTCGCGGCTCAGTCAGGATCCGGCTTGCGGTCACGGCCCGCCGGTTCTGACCATTATGAAACGTCGCGAGCGGTCCGCGCTGAGGCAACGGCGTTAGAGCGTCGCCACCTTCGTGCACCAACGCCCGATGTGCGGCATCCTGAAGTTCAGTGATCTGCCCCGTCATGCCTGAACAATTCGACGCCCTGCTGGTCTTGAGCTTCGGCGGGCCCGAGCGGCCCGAGGACGTGATGCCGTTCCTTGAGAACGTGACGCGGGGCCGCGGCGTGCCGCTCGAACGGCTGCTCGAAGTTGCGGAGAACTACGCCCGGCTGGGTGGCGTGAGCCCGATTAACGAGCAAACCCGCGCTCTCATTGCCGCGTTGCGAACGGAACTCGACCAGCATGGGTTGAAGCTGCCCATCTACTGGGGCAACCGCAACTGGCATCCATTCACAGAGGAGACCATGCGCCGCATGAGCGCGGACGGTGTGCGCCGGGCGCTGGTCTTCGTCACCTCGGCGTATGGCAGCTACTCGGCGTGCCGGCAGTATCTCGAAGACCTCGACAACGCCAGGGCGGCTGTCACAGGCGAGACGCCGAGTTTCGAGCGCCTGCCGCATTACTGCCTCCTGCCGGGATTCATCGAGCCGCTCATCGAGCGGGTTTCTGACGCTTTTGCGCATGTGCCCGAAGAGCGTCGCGCGGGAACGAAGCTCCTGTTCACGGCGCACAGCATCCCGGTTGCGATGTCGCAGACCTCGAACTACTTCGGCCAACTGACCGACGTCGCGCGGCTCGTGGCGCAGGGCGTGCGGCATCCGGAATACCGGCTGGTTTTTCAGAGCCGCAGCGGACCGCCGCAACAGCCGTGGCTGGAACCGGACGTGCGCGATGCTCTGCGGGAAGAGGCACGCGCCGGCGTAAAGGACGTCGTGGTCGCACCCATTGGATTCATCTCCGACCACATGGAAGTGAAGTTCGACCTCGACACGCAGGCGCGGGAACTCGCCGGGTCGCTGGGCCTCAACATGGTGCGCGCGGCTACCGTCGGAACGCATCCGAAGTTCGTGGCCATGATTCGTGAGCTGATTGAGGAACGCCTCAGCGGTGCGCGTGAGGCGTGTCCCTGGCCCTGCACCGAGACCTGCTGCCCAAGCCCACAACGCGCCG
>JBAVMZ010000345.1:0-8985 GCA_049690595.1 Occallatibacter sp.
GCTGCTGTAGAAGTGCACGGGCAGCGTGCCGGTGCGTTCGGCGCGGCCATGGGCCGGATCGATGCGCAGCAGGCCGCCATCCCTGGTGGCTGCAAAGAGCGTGCCGTCCCGGTTGGGCTGAAGAATGTCGGTCTCGCCCAGCCTCCAGTGCTCGCCCGGGAAGAGACCGCGTGCAGGCCCGCCCCGTGGATCGATCACCGCCGGCCCCTTCACGGTGCCGATGAGAACCTGGGGCCCACTGGGGGTTGTGCGCGGCACAATGTCCCAGACGACCGCCGAGGGCAACCCCTGCTTCAGGCCCCAACCCTCCCAGTCCGCGTAACCCACCCAGTGGTAAAGAGCGTCTTCGGAGCTTGCAATCCAGAGATCCCCAACCGTGTCGAAGGCCATTCCCACGACCACGCCGCTGCGCTCCAGACCCTCGGCCTCGCCGACGATTCGCCAGTGGCCGCTCTCCCAGCGGGCGATTCCGCCGGCCGCGGCGCCCAGCATCCGGCCCTGCGCGTCCTCCAGCAGCGGCCCGTGGTTGAGAATCCCTCCGCCCTGATCGGAGGAGCCGGGCATGGTGCGATCGGTAAACCGCCTTGCGTCTTTGCCCAACCAGGCGACATGGTGCTCTCCGGCGGCCCAGATCCCCCCTTGGCGGTCCAGGCTCACCGATCTCCATAAGTCGCCCGCCAGCCCCTCGGCCACACCCCACGACGCGACGGGGCCTTCGTAGCCCTGTTGCGGGACCGCGCCGCCCCGGTCTGGCCACGAGTAGAGCTTCTTCCCGCTTCCGGCCCAGATCCGGTACCCTCCCGCCGCATCGGCAACCACGTTCACGCTGTCGAGTTGGCCCAGTTCTGGGTTGAGGATCAACTCCCGCTCGCTCAGCACCGCGCGGAAAGAAATCACCTTCCCGGCCGGGTCGTGTTCCAGCCGCCATAACCGTCCGCTGTCGATCACCAGCAGGTTGCGGCCGTCTTCCGGCGCGATCAGCCACGGCGAAAAGATCCGCACCGGCGCTGGCGTCGCCGGAACGAAGCGCTGGCCCTCCCAGCGGTAGAGGCCGCGGTCGGTACCGGCCCAGACGATCCCCGCCGCATCGGTGCGGACGTCGCGGATGTCGATGCCGCCAAGACCCTGCTCGGGGCCATAACGGATGAAGCCCGAGCCAAGGAAGCGGTAGAGGCCGTTCTCGGTTGCCACCCAGAGATAGCCTTCGCGATCGCAGGCCATCGTGTGGATGGCCAGGTTCTTCAGACCCTCCGCCTGCCGGTAGGCGTGAAAGACAAATTGCTGCGCCTGCAGGAGCGTACCCGCACAGAGCAGGACGAGTGCAGCCCGGTTTCGCAGAGCAGGCTTCATGGTTCCAACGGCGTTCCTGGATTGCGGCCGGCGCGACACACTCGGGGGCCCGCGGGCGGCCGCCTTGCTGTCCTCACCGGCTCGACCAGCCGGAGGGGCGGATTGGCAGCAGCCCGATTCCGGCAACCATTCTATCGGCTCCGACAGGCTGGAGGTAGAGGGGGAGGGCGGAAATTTTCCCGCACGATGCATTCTCTGGGACTTAAGACCGCAATCCGGTTAACTCGCCGGCTCCAGCTCCTCCAGCAGCGCCTCCGCCGTGGTCACCGGCGGCAGGCAGGTGCGCCCGCGGCAAACCAGCGCCCAAACCGGGGCGTCCGGCGCGGGAACCTTGAGCACCGTCTCGGCCAGGGCCTCGGGAATCTCGGCCGCCGCCAGCTGCTCCGGGGCAATGCGGACCACTGTCCGGCTTACCCGGTAGCGGCCCATGGCCAGTGCCTCAAAGCGCGCCGCCTCGGCGCCGGAGCCCACAATGACCACCTCTTCCGGGTCCTCCAGCAATCGCTTGAGCGCCAGCCCATAGCTGCCGGCGTAGAGACCGAAGTGCTCCACAATGCCCGAGAAGCTGGCCAGTGTGTCCTCGGCAATCTCGCGGAACTCCGGCCGGCCGCTCAGTTCCTCCAGGCGCAGCAGGGCGGCGGCGGCCGTGGGATTGCCGGCCGGCGTGGGCGTATCCTGCAGCGGCTTGCGCCGGGCAGCCAGCGCTCCCAGCGGAGTCTCGCCCCCGGTCGGCGTTGCCGTGTCGAAGAAGGCCCCGGCCGTGCGGTCGTAGAAAAGGTCGATCATGGCGCCGGCCATCCGCCGCGCCGCCCGGTAGTAGCGCATCTCGCCCGAGGCCAGCCAGCCGTCCAGCGCGGCGTGCAGGGTGAAGGCGTAATCGTCGAGCGTGCCCGGAGCCCTCTCGTCAGGGGCCGCCGCCGGGGCCCCCACAGGGTAGGCAATCACGTGCCCCAGTCCGCGCTCGCCGTCCCATGCCTCGTCCAGGATGCGGTCCAGCGTCAGCAGCCCGAAGGTGCGAGCCGACTCCATGCGCAGCAACCGCGCCGTCTCCAGGTACGCCGAGACGGCCATCGCGTTCCAGCCGGTGTAAAGGGTCCGGTCGATGAAGGGCGCGGGCCGCTCCGCTCGGGCCTTCTTCAGCGCCTCGCGGGCGCGCGTCACCAGGGCCCGAATCTCCTCCGCCTTGCGGCCTTGGGAGGCTGCCAGCTCCTCCGCCGTCTGCTTTACGTGGAGCACGTTTCTGGCCGGGTCGTGGTGCATGTCGCCCAGTTCGCCGATATCCCAGTAGTCGAGCGCCAGCTTCACCTCCGCCTCGTCCAGCCCCACCTGCTCCAGCGCCTCGCGCGCTTCGGCTTCGGTCCAGGTGAAGTAGTCGCCGTCGTCTTCGAGGTCGATGTCGGCGTCCTGCGAGGCGTAAAAGCCGCCATGCTCGCGGTCGGTCATCGCCGCGTCCAGCCAGCCCACTATATGGAGGGCCGTCTCCAGAAAATCCTCGCGGACAAAGCTCTGAAAGCCGTGCAGGTAATTGCGCAGCAGCTCCGTGTTGTCGTAGAGCATCTTCTCGAAGTGCGGCACCACCCAGCGCTCGTCCACGGAGTAGCGATGGAAGCCGCCGCCGATCTGGTCGTAGACCCCGCCGCGCGCCATCTTTTCGAGCGTCACGGTGAAGGCGCGCCCGGCCTCGGCGTTACCGGCGTTGGCTTCGGTCAGCAGCAGGTCCAGCGCCGCCGGGTGGGGAAACTTGGGCTGCGAGCCGAAGCCGCCGTTGCGCGGGTCGAACTGCTTGAGCGCCGAGGCGGCAATCCTGGAGGCGAGCGCGAGCGTCAGCTCCCCGCCGCGGCCGGAGAAGCTCTCGTTGTGCTCGATGGCCGCCATCACGCTGGCCGCGGACTCGAGCGCCTCGTCCTTGCGCTCGCGCCAGACCTGGGCCATCGTCAGCAACACGCGCCCGAAGCCGGGCCGTTGCAGCCGGTCCTCGCGCGGGAAATACGTGCCACCGAAATACGGCCTGCCGTCCGGCGTCAGGAATGCCGTAAGCGGCCATCCGCCCTGCCCGCTGATGGCCGAAACCGCCGCCTGGTAGCGCGCGTCCACGTCCGGCCGCTCGTCGCGGTCCACCTTCACGGCAACGAAGTGCTCGTTGACGATTGCGGCCATCTCCGGGTCTTCGTAGGACTCCCGGTCCATGACGTGGCACCAGTGGCACCAGACCGCGCCGATGTCCAGCAGCACGGGCTTGTCCTCGGCCTGGGCACGGCGGAATGCCTCCTCGCCCCAGGGGTGCCATTGCACCGGTTGGTGGCGCGCCGAACGCAGATAGGCCGAGGCCGAGTGCTCAAGCAGATTGACTTCGCCGGGAGTGGGAGCAGCATCCTCGCGCATAGGCTTGAGGATACAAGGCTGCTGCCGGATGGTGCCTTCAGTTGTTGCCGTATCTCACAATGCGAACGTCTGTCTCGGCCCTCTGTGACTCGAATCACCCCCGCCCCAAGCCGCTGGCTGCTACGCTTGAAGTTGGTTCTAGACCGGTCCCAGAATTCCCGTGCCCTTGCGGGCGTCGTGCAAGGTGGCATTTTCTTGGGGAAAACGCCACTTAAGTTCATCGCTTCCGGGGTACGCCTATTCTGGAACCGGTATAAGCGGCCCCGCGGCCGCACAGTTTGTGCTGAATGGCACTCTCACGAGGTGGAGGCCATGGGAGCCGCGCTGCTCCCCTTACGGCACGCTGAACCTGTCCGGTCGCTGTCAACGGAACCTCTCCCTTGCGAGGTGGAAGATGAGCGAAACTCCGAGTCACGGTCCCCTTTCGCCCGAGATGCTGGCCACGATGAACGCCTACTGGCGTGCTGCCAACTACCTCTCGGTGGGCCAGATTTACCTCAAGGACAATCCCCTCCTTGAGCGCCCCCTCACCATCGACGACGTGAAGCCGCGCCTGCTGGGCCACTGGGGCACCACCCCAGGCCTGAACTTCCTCTACGTCCACTGGAACCGGCTCATTCGCGAACGCGACCTGAACATGCTCTATATCATCGGTCCCGGCCACGGCGGCCCGGGGCTGGTGGCCAACACCTACCTCGAAGGCTCCTACTCCGAGATCTATCCGCACATCGAGCAGAACAAGGACGGCCTCAAGCGGCTCTTCCGCCAGTTCAGTTGGCCCTACGGCATTCCCTCGCACGTGGCGCCGGAGACGCCGGGCTCGATTCACGAAGGCGGCGAGCTGGGCTACTCGCTGGTCCACGCCTACGGCGCGGCCTTCGACAACCCCAACCTGGTCGTCGCCTGCGTTGTGGGCGACGGCGAGGCCGAGACCGGACCGCTGGCAACGAGTTGGCACGGTAACAAGTTCCTCAACCCGGCCACCGACGGCGCCGTTCTGCCCATCCTCCACCTGAACGGCTACAAGATCGCCAACCCCACGCTGCTGGCCCGCATTCCCCATGCAGAACTCGAAGACCTGATGCGCGGCTACGGCTACCAGCCCTACACGCTGGCCGGCGACGACCCGATGGAGATGCACCAGAAGGCCGCGGCGGTCTTCGACGAGATCTTCGATCGCATTGCCGGGATTCAGAAGACGGCGCGCG
Organism: Occallatibacter sp.; assembly: GCA_049690595.1. GTDB lineage: Bacteria > Acidobacteriota > Terriglobia > Terriglobales > Acidobacteriaceae > Telmatobacter. Next base: position 4,941 of record JBAVMZ010000345.1, read on the forward strand.
AGGCCGCGGCGAAGGGCGAAAAGGTGGAGCGCCCGGCGTGGCCCATGCTGATTCTGCGCACGCCGAAAGGCTGGACGGGGCCGAAGTTCGTGGACGGCAAGCCGGTGGAAAACACCTGGCGCTCGCACCAGGTTCCCTTCAGCGAGCTGCGCGAGAAGCCCGACCATCTGCGGCTGCTGGAAGAGTGGATGCGCAGCTACCGGCCCGAGGAGCTCTTCGACGAGCGCGGCGCCTTCCGCGCCGAGCTGGCCGAGATCGCCCCCAAGGGCCGGCGGCGCATGGGCATGAACGCTCACGCCAATGGCGGCCTGCTGCTGGAGCCGCTGCGTCTGCCCGACTTCCGCCACTTTGCGGTCAAGCTGGAAGGCCGCGGCCAGGCCGATGTCGAATCCACGCGCGTCCTGGGCCAACTGCTGCACGGAGTGATGGAGCTGAACAAGGCGCAGCGGAACTTCCGCGTTTTCGGCCCCGACGAAACCGCCTCGAACCGCCTCGGCGACGTGATCACCGGAACCGGGAAGGAGTGGATGGAAGCCACGCTGCCGGTGGACGAGAACCTCTCCGAGACTGGCCGCGTGGTGGAGGTGCTGAGCGAGCACATGTGCCAGGGCTGGCTCGAGGGCTACCTGCTCACCGGCCGGCACGGCTTCTTCAACTGCTACGAGGCCTTCATCCACATCATTGACTCGATGGCCAACCAGCACGCCAAGTGGCTGAAGGTCACCCGCCAAATCCCGTGGCGCAAGCCCATCGCCAGCCTCAACTACCTGCTCAGTTCGCTGGTCTGGCGCCAGGACCACAACGGCTTCTCGCATCAGGACCCCGGCTTCATCGACCACCTGATGAACAAGAAGGCCGACGTGGTGCGGATTTATCTGCCGCCGGACGCCAACACGCTGCTTTCGGTGGCCGACCACTGCCTGCGCAGCCGCAACTACATCAACCTGATCGTCGCCGGCAAGCAGCCGGCCCCGCAGTGGCTCTCCATCGACGAGGCCGTTGCCCACTGCACCAAAGGCCTGGGCGTCTGGCCGTGGGCCTCGAGCGGCGAGGGCGCGCCCGACGTGGTCATGGCCTGCTGCGGCGACGTGCCCACACTGGAGACGCTAGCCGCCGTCACGCTGCTGCGCGCCCGCGTTCCCGACCTAAAGATCCGTGTCGTCAACGTGGTGGACCTGATGACCCTGCAGCCGCAGTCGGAGCATCCGCACGGGCTGCCCGACGAGGATTACGACCAGATATTCCCGCCCGGCGTGCCCGTGGTCTTTGCCTTCCACGGCTATCCCTGGCTCATTCACCGCCTCACCTATCGCCGCCACAATCACGATTCGCTGCATGTGCGCGGCTACAAGGAAGAAGGAACAACCACCACGCCCTTCGATATGTGCGTGCTCAACAACATTGACCGCTTCCAGCTTGCTCTGGACGCCATCCGGCGCGTGCCGCGGCTGGCGAGCCTGGCGGACGCGGCCGAACAGTGGTACTCCGAGCAGATTCAGCGCCACAAGCTCTATGTATCCGAGTACGGCGACGACCTGCCGGAAATTCGCGACTGGCGCTGGCCGAAAGACTGACCGGCGCGTCAACCAATCAAAGCGACTCGGCGTCTGGCTGGCTCGCTATCCTTGCTTGTGACTGGCGTTGCAACTGGTGTTTTTCCTAACACCGCTAACTGCGCCAGCCACGCTAACTCCGCAAACCGCGCTAACTCCGCTGGCAGTTAGCCCAACCCTATGAGGCTTTATATCATGTCGTCCATGCCCGTCCTCGTTCTCAACAGCGGTTCGTCTTCCATCAAGTTTTCCATCTACGAGGCCGGCGACGGCCAGCGCACGCGTCTCTTCGAAGGCGCGGTCGACGGCATCGGCACCGACCTGGGCAAGTTCTGGATCAAGAACGCCGAAGGCAAGAAGCTTGTCGATCTGACCCCGCCCCTGCCCAACCGCTCCGTGGCCTTCAAGATGGTGGCCGACGCGCTGCACGGCGGCGAGTTCCCTGCCCCGGCGGCCATCGGTCATCGCACCGTCTGCGGCGGGCCCACGGTGCGCGAGAATCAGCTCATCACGCCCGCGCTCATCGACGAACTGGAAAGCTATCAGGCGCTGGCGCCGCTGCACACGCCCATCGCGGTGTACATCATGCGCGAGTCGCTCAAGCTCTTCCCAGGCGTGCCCAACTTCGCCGTCCTCGACACTTACTTCCACCGCTCCATCCCCGAGGTAGCCTGGCATATGCCCATCCCCTCGGAGTACGTGGCCATGGGCGTGCGCAAGTACGGCTACCACGGCATCAGCTACGAGTCAATCATTCACCAGCTCGAGCCCAACGTACCCGAGAAGCTGATCGTCGCCCACCTCGGCAACGGCGCCTCCATCTCCGCCATCCGCAACGGCAAGTGCCTTGACACCTCGATGGCTCTGACTCCCACCAGCGGCATCATCTCCGGCTCGCGCACCGGCGACATCGATCCTGGCATTGTCATTTACATCCTGAAGAAGATCGCCGAGACCACCCCCGACGCTCTGGAAGCTGCCGACAAGCTCGAGACCGTGGTGAGCAAGAAGTCCGGTCTGCTCGGCGTGAGCGAGCTCTCGAACGATATGCGCGACCTGCGCGACGCGATCAAGGCCGGAAACGGCAAGGCGCGGCTGGCCGTCGACAAGTTCACCTGGACCATCGCCCGCTGGATCGGCAGCTTCGTCGCCGAGTTGAACGGCCTCGACATGCTCGTTTTCACCGGCGGCATCGGCGAGAACGACATCGCCTCGCGCGCCGAGATCTGCGCCAACATGGAGGCGCTGGGCATTGTCATCGATCCTGAACGCAACAACGTCCGCGGCGAAGCCACCATCTCGGCGGCTAACTCGCCGGTCACCGTCCGCGTCATTCCCCCGCTGGAGGACCTGATCATCGTCAATCACGTCGTGCGGCTGATGTCGGAGTAAGACGGAGAAATCAGATCGAAACAAACCTGGCCCTGTCGCGCGTTCACACGGAATGTCGCGGCAGGGCCAGAATTTTCAGTTGCTTGCCCAGGCGGGCAAACTCCGGGTCCGCGGTCACCAGCGTTGCGCCGAAACGGATGGCGAGCGCCGCGGCGTAAGAGTCGCCCAGACCCAGTTTGTAGCGCATCTTGAGGAGGGCCGCAGCCTCCGATTGAGCTTCATCCGCGTCGATCGATTCAATAAACCTACTCAGGGCGCGAAGATCTTCGGCGGTACGATCAAACCCTCGTGTTCTTGTCAATATATAGAGAGCTTCCCCTCGATTGACGACCGACACAATGAGCTTCGCTTCTCCGTTTCTTGCGCGGCGGATCAGTTCCTCGACTTTATCCGCCCCCGGTGTGTTGGTGAGGTAGCGTATGAGCGCGTTCGCATCAAGAGCATAGATCTTCATACTTGGCTTCCAGTTTGGCTTCGTCCTGACGGCGAGATTCCGCTAGCTCTTCTTCCAGAGGCAGCCCCGCGTATTTTCCGCGCAGAGCGAGAACTGCTTCTAGATCGCTATCGAGATCGCTCGCCTTGACCAGGAGACCTCTGCCCCTCTTGACGAAGGTGAGGCGCGCGCCCGGTTTCAAGCCAAGTTCCCGTCGCAGCACGGCGGGAATGACCACCTGGCCCTTGGAACTCATCACCGCGGTGACCACCATGACGTCTTACCTCCACGTAAGACGTAGTCTACGCCGGCCCCGACCCTCATTCAAGGCGCGCTCGAAGCGTCCGGCGCGCGTGTTCTAAACTAACAGGTTGCCACTGGAGCCTCGATCGATGCCTGAAACCGCCGTCCTTACCGGCGCGCAGCGGATGCCCTCGCCCGCCTTGCGCCGCTTTGCCTGGGCCGTGCTTGCCTACTTCGTCGCCGTCATTCTCTGGGGCACGCTGGTGCGCGCCACCGGCTCCGGCGCCGGCTGCGGTGACCACTGGCCTCTGTGCAACGGCACCGTGTTGCAGCACTCGGCCAACGTCAACACGACGATCGAGTTCACCCACCGCATCACCAGCGCGCTCTCCTTCTTCTCCGCCGTGGCCCTGATGGTTTGGAC
>JBAVMZ010000346.1:0-5267 GCA_049690595.1 Occallatibacter sp.
ACCCGCCCGTGGCCAAGAAGATCATCAGCAAGGCGATCGAGGCCTCGCGGGCACGCGAGGCGGCGCGCAAGGCGCGCGACCTGACCCGGCGCAAGGGCGCGCTGGACGGAGGCGGGTTGCCGGGCAAGCTGGCCGACTGCAGCGAACGCGACCCGGACCGCTGCGAAGTCTATCTGGTCGAGGGCGAGAGCGCAGGCGGCACCGCCAAGCAGGGCCGCGATCGCCGCTTCCAGGCCATCCTCCCCCTGCGCGGCAAGATCCTGAACGTGGAGAAGGCCCGCTACGACAAGATGCTGGGCCACGAAGAAATCCGCGCCATGATTACCGCCTTCGGCTGCGGCATCGGCAAGGACGATTTCGATGTCTCCAAGCTCCGCTACGGCAAGATCATCCTGATGACCGACGCCGACGTGGACGGATCGCACATCCGCACGCTGCTGCTCACCTTCTTCTTCCGCCACATGACGGAACTGATCAAGCGCAACAACGTCTACATCGCGCAGCCGCCGCTGTTCAAGATCAAGAAGGGCCGGCGCGAGGAGTACATCAAGGACGAGCGCGAGTTTGTCAAAGTCATGGTCAGCCGCGCATCGGAAGGGATGATTGTGCGCCACGGCGAGGCGGCCAGCCACATCGAGGGCGCCGAGCTGACCCGCTTTATCGGCACGCTCTCGGAGTATCTGGACTTTGTCGAGAAGGTGGACAAGCGCATCCGCAACGAGAGGCTCACGGAGCTGCTGGCCCGCGCCGAGCTGCTGCACCGCTCGGACTTTGCCTCGCGCACCGACGAGGTGCCGCCGAAGCTGGTGGCGCTGCACGCCGAACTGACCGAACTGGCCGCTGAGTTTGGCTTCAAGTCGCTCGCCGAGCCCGTGGAAGACGAGGAGCACCACACCTGGTCGATCGCCTTTGTGGACGCGCAGGGCGCTCCGCGGCGCATCGACTGGATGCTGGCCTCCAGCCCCGAGTTCCGCCAGATGATGGCCAAATACACGCTGATCCGGCAGTACCTGGAGCCGCCGTTCCTGGTCGAATACGCCACCAAGGCCGCGGAGACAGCCGAGGAGCCCGAGGAGGGCGAAGAGGGCGAGGCGCCGGCCGAAGCGCGCCAGCCGCGGCGCGTCTCGAGGATTCCGCGCGAGCCGGTCGAAAAGCAGACGGCGCGCGACCTCTTCGCCTACATCGTGGAGCAGGGCAAGAAGGGCTACGACGTGCAGCGCTACAAAGGGCTGGGCGAGATGACCTCGACGCAACTGTGGGAGACGACGATGGACCCGGAACGGCGGACGCTGCTCCAGGTCAAGCTCGAAGACATCGCCGAGACCGAGGCCATCTTTACCACGCTGATGGGCGAAGATGTGGAGGCGCGGCGCAAGTTCATCGAGGACAACGCGCTGGACGTGAAGAACCTGGACGTGTAAGGCGGCGGAAGCCTGGCTTCAGGGGTCCGATCTTCCGTCCGTATGTGAACTGGCGCTCTGGTAACGATTCAGGGCGCCATCCTCTTTTGGGATCGGGACACACATTTTCATACCGCGTTGGAAGAGGCCTGTTGGGATACGTGGTTTCCCAGGTCCCCGACGAAGCCGGGGGACCTGGGGCGCCCATTTCCATGCATGGATTTGCATCCTACGGTATGGATGCCACCCGCCAGAATCGAATGCACAAACGCCGGAGCTCAAGGCTCCGGCGTTTGTGCGTTGAGCGCGGGTTGGCTGAGGCAGGGAGGGGGATTCCCTGCCTCTGTGGGGGTTATTTGCCGGCTTCGGTTGCGAGTTTTTCGGCGCGGGCAATGGCGTCGTGGCGGCTCTGGCGCTGGCCTTCCCAGTCGGTGCCGGCCGGACGCCAGGTCTCGCTTTTCATCCACTTGACGAAGGCGTCGAAGCGCTGGTCGAAGTCCTTGCCGAGGGCGGTGAGGGCGGCTTGCGCCTGGGCCAGGCCGGCGTGGTAGCGGGCGATCTCTTCGACAGCCTTCTCCGGGTGATAGCTGAGGCGGTCGCCGCTCTGCATCGGGTCGATGAGCGAGTCGGGCGGCTCGGCGATGCCCTGAGCCCTGTTCAGGGCGTCGTAGGCGCCGCGCAGGCGGGTCATGGCGCCGGGGAAGCCGTCGAGTTCGGCGCGGCGCGCGGTGAGGCCGGCGGCGCGGCGGACTTCGATGACCACCTTGGAGGCCGTGCTGGTGGAGGCGACGGGGACGACGGTGGTGAGCGTGTTGCCCTCGAAGCTCCAGCCAGCCTTGCCGGCGGCGGACTTCTGGGCGAGAGCAACGCCATTGACGGTGACCGAGGCCGCCGGCCAGTCGGCAGGCAGGCGCAGCTCGTAGCGGCGGGCCCTCAACATGCTGGGGTAGCCGCCCTCGACGGGGCCGATCTCGACCTTAAGGGTGTCGCCGGTCTGCGTGGCGTGAATGGGGGTGCGGGCGAAGACACCGCGCTGGTACTCGACCGAGACGCCGGAATCCTCGTAGACCGAGTAGCTGGACGACGCGCCGGGGGCGAGCGGCCAGATGTTCACGATCAGCGGGTCGACCGGCTTCTCGCCCGTGTAGCGCATGGGCGGCTGCATGGGCACGATGGCGCCGGCCTTGACGTAGACCGGGATCTGGTCGATGGAGAAGCTGCGCTCGACCGAGACCGGGCCGGTGAAGTGCTTGCCGGTGGGCTGCTCGATCCACTCGCCGGCGGGGAGCCAGACCGGCTCGGTGGCGAGACCGGAGACCTTGTCCGAGGGGTTGACGACCGGGGCGACGATCGCCTGGTCGCCGAAGAGGTACTGGTTGCGGGCCTGGTAGGCTTCGTTGGCCTCGGGCCAGTCGTAGTAGAGCGGGCGGAGGAAGGCGATGCCGGTGTCGTAGGTGCGGCGCGCCTCGGTGTACAGGTAGGGCTCCATGGCGTAACGGAGCTGGAAGGTGGAGCGGAGGATGGAGGAGTAGGGCTCGGGGTAGGCCCAGATGCGGCGCTCGGTCTCAGGGTTCTTGGTGGTGTGGGTGCGCAGGATGGGCGAGAAGGCGCCGAACTGGACCCAGCGGGTGAAGAGCTCGGGCTCGACCGGGCCGGGCATGTGGCCGCCGATGTCGTGCGACCAGTAGGCGTAGCCGACGTTAGCCGCGGTCGAAGTGAACCAGGGCTGGAAGGCGAGCGAGTCCCAGACGGAGACGGTGTCGCCACTGAAGCCGATCTGGTAGCGGTGGTTGCCCAGGCCGCCCCAGCGATGGAAGAGCAGCGGGCGCTTGCCCTCGCGCTGCTGGTCGGTGAAGTGGACGTAGTTGAGCCACCAGGTGGGCTTGACGCCGGGGAGTTTGGTGTGCTGCTCCTGCTGCCAATCGAGCCACCAGAAGTCGATGCCCTGCTTTTCCAGCGGATGGTGGACCAGGTTCATGTAGTTGATGGCGAAGTTCTTGTCGGTGATGTCGAAGGCGACGTACTTGCGCGTGGCCGGGTCGATGCCCATTGCCTTGGCCATGCCCGGGTAGGCGTCTTCCCAGGGCTCGATGCCGCTGGCCGGGTGCAGGTTGAGGGTGGTCTTCAGGCCTTCCGCGTGGAGTTTCGCGAGGAACTCGTCTGGGTATGGGAAGAGTTCCCTGTTCCAGCTATAGCCGCTCCAGCCGAGGGAGTGGCCGGACTGGTCCTTTTCGCCGCGGGCCTTGAGCTGCGCCTCGCTGATGTGCCAGCCCATGTCGATGACGAAGACGTCCAGCGGCACGTCGTTCTCGTGGAAGCCCTTGACCAGCTCGTCCAGCTCCTGGTCGGTGTAATCCCAGTAGCGCGACCACCAGGCGCCGAAGGCGAAGCGCGGCGGCAGCGGGATCCTGCCGGCGACTTTGACGTAGGCCGAAAGAGCCTGGCGATAGTTGTGGCCGTAGCCGAAGAAGTAGAGGTCCTGGCGTTCGCCGGCGGGGCGCTCGACCACCCAGGGCAGCGGGCTCTTCTCGCCCTGGGGGAAGCTGAAGTCGGCCGAGTCGAAGAGCGGGCGCGTGGAGTCGTCGACCACGACCCAGCCGGCGCGGGAGACCAGGCCCGGGTCCATGGGCTCCTGGGTCTTGCCGCCTCGGGCGCCGTCGAGGGTGCGCGTGGTGCCCTGGAGGTTTTCAGTGTCGGCCAGGCCGGGATGCCATGTGACTGGCTTGCCGTCGAGGGTGAGCGTGACGGTCAGGTTGTCCGCGGTGAAGCGGCCGTCGCCGGAGGGTTTGTAGGCAAGCCTGAGGGCGGAGGTTTCGAGGGTGAGTGCTTTATCGGGGCCGTTCACTTCATTATCCGATTCGAACTTCGGCACGGGCAGGCGGCGATTGAGGAAGACCAGCGAGGCGTGGTCCTCGAATTTGCCGTCGGCGGCCCATTCCATGCGGATCAGCTCGGGCGTGAGGACGGTGAAGCGGGCGTTGCCGACAGTGACTTGGGCTTTGGGGTCGGCGACGGGGTTGTACTTGCCCTCCGCTGCTACGGGGGCGGCGGGTTTGGCGGCGGCCGGGGTGGTGGGCGCGGGGGCCTGGGCGGCGGCGATGGAGATTCCAATGAGTAGCGGGATTGCGGTAAAGCGGTGCAGTGTTTTCAGCACAGGTTCCTCCTGTTTTTGGGTCCGTTGGAAGGGTAGCACCTGGGCGGCAGGGGTCAGGGATCAGGGTCCTGCTCGCCCGCTCATCCGGCCAGCCGCGCCCTTCATCCGCCGCTTCGGCCTTTTGTCCGGAACCGCGCGCCCGGCCGCCGGCATCGGCCGTACCTTGTTTCCAGTGCTTGAATCCACGGAAAAGGAAATGGCAACGCCCATGCAACAAACCAAAGAGATCGTCCACGTCGACGCGGTCACCCGGCAGTTCTCGCTGGATGCGCTGCCCGGCCGGGCGCACGGCCAGAGCACGGTGACTGCGCTCGACTGTGTCAGCCTCACCGTTGCAGCCGGCGAGTTTCTTGCCATCGCCGGCCCCAGCGGCAGCGGAAAATCCACGCTGCTCAACCTCATCGGCTGCATCGACTCGCCCGACCAGGGCCGCATCCGCGTGGACGGCGTGGAGACCACGCAACTGAGCCCCGCGGCCAAGACCGCGTTACGGCGCGAAAAGATCGGATTTGTCTTCCAGACCTTCAACCTCATTCCCGTCTTCACGGCGGCGGAGAACGTGGAGTACCCGCTGCTGATCCAGGGCGCGAGCGCCAGCGAACGGCGCAGGCGCGTGGCCGAGGCTCTGGAGAGCGTGGGCCTTTCCTCGCGCGCCAATCAGCGGCCCGACCTGCTCTCGGGCGGCGAGCGGCAGCGCGTGGCCGTGGCCCGCG
>JBAVMZ010000347.1:0-15460 GCA_049690595.1 Occallatibacter sp.
GGATGGACAATGGTGGTGCTCACGGGCGGCCTCCAGGCGCGGCGGACGGCGGCGCCGGCGGACGGGCGCCATTCGAGCACGTTGCTGCCGCCTGAGATGCTTGCCGGGCGCGGCGCTCGCGCACCTCGGCCTCGACCCGCTGCCGATAGAGGTAGGCCAGGATGGCGGCGACGGCCGCATAAAGATCGACCGGAATCGGCTGACCCACCTCGACCGAGCGGTAGAGCGAGCGGGCCAGCGGCGGGTTCTCGACGATCGGCACCCCGGCCCAGCGGGCCTCGGCCTTGATCTCCTCGGCCAGCAGGTTGCGTCCCTTGGCCACCACCCGCGGGGCCTCCATCGTGGAGAAGTCGAAGGCCAGGGCCACGGCGTAGTGGGTTGGATTGGTCAGCACCACGGCGGCGCGGGCTACGTCGGCCTTCACCCTCCGGCGGCGCATCTGCCGCTGCAGGCCGCGGATGCGCGAACGGATCTGCGGGCTGCCCTCGGTCTCCTTGAACTCCTCCTTCAGGTCCTGGCGGCTCATCTTCAGCCGCGACTCACGGCTCTGCCACTCGACCAGGTAGTCGACGGCCGACCAGGCGAAGAGCAGCCAGGCCGCCGCCTCGAGCAGCCCATAGACATCGGCGCCCAGGTCTTCGAGCCTCCTGGTCGAGAAGGGCGGCATTTGCAACTGCCGGCCAATGCGCTGCACAGCGAAGACGGCTAGCAGAGCCGCCGGGATCAGCGATTTGCCCAGACGGGCGGCGGCGCGCAGCGAGAAGAGGTTCTTGAGATTCGCCAGCGGGTTAACCCGCTCCAGCTTGAAGCCGATGGCCCCCGAATGCACGTTCACCCCGCCGGTCTGGAGCACGGCCGCGGCCAGAGAGGCGGCTGCGACGGCGCCCATGATCGTGGCCGCCAGAGCCAGGACGCCGATCGCCAGCCGGCGCATGGCAAGGAGCGTCGGCAGGAGCGTGCTCTCCTCCCAATGGGACCCTGCGCCCAGGTCGAGAAAGGCGGCGAAGTTCGTCCTCCAGACCAGAATCGTCTGGCTCGCCAGCATACCCAGCGCGATCACCCCGGCCAGCGTGCCGGCCGCGGCCGTCAGCTCCCGGCTGTGCAGGATGTCGCCTTCCTTGCGAGCCTTTTCCCGGCGGTGCGGGGTTGCCTGTTCGGTACGGTCTCCGGCCACGTGCCTACCCTCCCGCGCCCGGAGCGGCGATGAGCCGCTCGGCCAGATCGAGCAGTCCGGCAAAACGGGCCTCGATGAAACGCGGCCAGAGCGCCAGCGACCCGGCCAGCAGGGCGAAGCCGGTCAGTGTCTTCAAGGGAACCGTTAGCGACATCACCGGCAACTGCGGGCTCAGTTTGCCCAGCAGCGCCACCGCGACCTCGACCAGCAGCGTCGCCGCCAGCACCGGGGCGGCAAGCTCGACCGCGGCCAGGAAGACGCCGGCGGCGGCACGGACAATCTCCGTGGCCTGGGCCGGCGCCAGCGCATAGCCGCCCAGCGGCACCACGCGGAAGCTGCGCACCAGCGAGGCGAGCAGAATCCGGTCGAGGCCTGCGCCGAGAAGCACCAGCGTGCCCATCAACTGGAAGAGATCGCCCAGCAGCGGAGTCTGGATCGAGGAGGCCGGGTCGAGCAGGTTGACCAAAGAGAAGCTGAATTGCAGCCCGGCGATCTGGCCGGCAAAGAGCAGCATCTCGGAGAGCAGCGCCAGCGAGATGCCGTAGACAAGGCCCACGGCCAGCTCGCCCAGAAGGGCCGAGAAGCTCAGTTCGGCGCGGGCGCGGGGCACGGCGGCCACCAGCGGCGCCAGCAGAAAGGCCACCGCCAGGACAAAGACGGCTTTGGTCCGGGCCGGCAGCGCGGTAGAGGAGAAGAAGGGCGCAAAGAAGACCATGCCGCTGACCCTGACCAGCGCCAGCGTTATCGCCCCCAGAAACCCCGTCCACTCCGCCCCGATCCCCGTTCCTCCACCCATCGGCTGACTCCCTCTCATCCCTGGCCCAGGTAGCGGGTCATGTCATTCAGCAGCAGGCGGGTGTAATCGGCCAGCCGGCCCAGGAACCAAGGCATCCCGGCCAGCAGGATCACGGCAACAGCGGCCAGCCGCGGCACGGCGGTCAGCGACTGCTCCTGCAGGCTGGTCAGGGTCTGCACCAGGCTGAGCAGGAAGCTCAGCACCGCCGCCGAGACCAGCACCGGCGCGGCCAGGATCAGCGCCTCCTTCATCAGCTGGCGCAACAGCTCGGAAACCATGTCGGGGGTCATCGGGCGGGCTCCTCCTCAGAAGCTCTTCAGCAGCGAGGCGGCCAGCAGGTTCCAGCCGTCCACCATGACAAACAGCAGAATCTTCAGGGGTGTCGAAACCACCACCGGAGGCAGTTGGAACATACCTATCGAGGTGGTGATCGAGGCCGTGACCATGTCGATCAAAAGAAAGGGCAGAAACAGGACGGCGCCGATGGCGAAGCCCGCCTTCAACTCGGAAAGGATGTAGGCCGGCACCACGACGCGCATGGGCAGGTCGTCGGGCCTGGCCGGACGGGGAATCTGCCCGGCGGCGGTGAACAGGGCCAGGTCCTTCTCCCGCGCGTACTTGAGCAGGAAGTGCTTCACCGGCTGTGCCCCGCGGTCGATCGCCTCCCAGCCCGTCACCTGCCCCTGCCGGTAGGGCTCGACCGCCTGCTGGTCCACCTGGGTCAATACCGGCGTCATCAGGAACCAGGTCATCATCAGTCCCAGCCCCAGCAGCGTCGGATTCGACGGCGCGGTCTGCGTGCCCAGCGCCTGGCGCAGGAAGTGAAAGACCACCAGCAGCCGCACCAGCGGCGTCATCGCCATCAGGATCGCCGGCAGCAGCGTGATCAGCGTCAGGACGAAGAGGATCGTCCACGGCGTCGAGTCCGAGGGATGAAGGCGCGCGTTCAGGTCCGGCACCAGAGGCACTCCGGCCGGAGCGCCCAGGGCCAGCGCACCGAGGAGACTCACCATGAGGCCCTCGCCCGCGCCCTCTGCGGATGCTGTCCGCGTGAGCCCGCAACTGGCAAACCGCCGTCGAGCGGAAAGAAGGCCGGCGCGCCGTCCTGGGAACTCGCGACCAGAAAGCGCCGCCCTTCGGCTTCGACCAGCGCCAGCGACTGGCGGGGAGCGAGAGCAATCCGCTCGACCAGCGCCAACCGCGGCCGCTCGCGCCCCGCGCGCCGCAGCCGGCCCAGCAGCCAGCCGGCCAGACCTCCCACGCGTTCCGTCCCACTTGAGCCCACTCGATTCCTCCCCCCGCCTGCGTCCCTGTCGTTTCTCAGACCAGGCGCGTCACACGCACGGCCAGTTCGCTCTCCACCACCTCGAATTCGGTCCAGGCCAACTGCACCTCGCCTGCGGCCAGGGGCATATCTTCCCCGTGCGCCCACTGAGTCTCGATCACCTGTCCGGGCTCGAGCGCCAGCAGGCTGCGAACGCGGAAGTCACGCACCGGCACGGCCACGTCCAGCTCCACCGGGAGCCGGGCCACGGCGTCGTTCAGGCGGATCGACGTACCCGCTTCGGCACCCGGCTCCAGCGGGGCCGGCACCAGAGCTTGCTCGACCGTCTGCTCGACCGCCAGTTCGGCCTTCGGCTGTTCGGCCGGTCGCGCCGGGGCCGGCGGGAGCGGCAATGGATGCACGGCTGCCATCGGCCTGAAACGATGCAGAATGGGGTCCAAGGGCAAGGGAGTTGGATTGGAGAAAACTCATGGAAGAGCGCCCCCAGCCCGCACCCGCACCCGAAAGACGCTTTCTTACACCCCTGTTACACTGAGAGCACAAACTGCGAGCAGCGACAGAGGCCCGCCGGCGGCCTCCGGAGCGCGGGAGCGAGGTCCCCCATTATGACGGAAATGCATGAAAATACAACGTCTTCCTCCACCAGCCTACGTCTGAAAGTTGGTCTGGCCGAGATGCTCAAGGGCGGGGTCATCATGGATGTGATGAACGTCGAGCAGGCGCGCATCGCCGAAGAAGCCGGGGCGGTTTCGGTCATGGCTCTCGAGCGCGTCCCGGCGATGATCCGCGCCGAGGGCGGCGTCGCCCGCATGGCGCGGCCCGCGCTGATCAAGCAGATCATCCAGGCCGTCTCCATCCCGGTGATGGCCAAGGCCCGCATCGGCCACTTCGCCGAAGCGCAAATCCTCCAGGAGCTCGGCGTCGACTTCATCGACGAGTCCGAGGTCCTCACCCCGGCCGACGAGGCCCATCACATCGACAAGCACGCCTTCGCCACGCCCTTCGTCTGCGGCGCGCGGAACCTGGGCGAGGCCCTGCGCCGCATCGCCGAAGGCGCGGCCATGATCCGCACCAAGGGCGAGGCGGGCACCGGGGACGTGGTCCACGCCGTCCAGCATATGCGCCAGATCGTGCGCGAGATGCGCCAACTCACCGTGCTCAGCGAGCAGGAACTCTACGCCGCCGCCAAGGAGCACCAAGCCCCCTACGAACTCATCCGCATGGTCGCCCGTTCGGGCAAGCTGCCCGTCCCCAACTTCTCCGCCGGCGGCATCGCCACCCCGGCCGACGCGGCGCTGATGATGCAGCTGGGCGCCGAGGCGATCTTTGTGGGGTCGGGGATCTTCATGAAGGGCCGCGCCACTCCGCTTGAAGTAGAGAACTGGACTGAGCGCGAGGCCGAGGTCGGCCTCTGCGGCAAGGATGACATCGGTACGCCGCGCAATCCGGAGGAGCGGGCCGAAGCGGTCTCGCGGGCCAAGGCGATCGTGATTGCGACCACGCACTACAACGACCCCAAGATCCTGGCCGAAGTCTCCGAGCAGGTGACCGGCACCATGAAGGGCCTGGCCGCCGCCGGGATCGAAGAAAAGGACCAGCTCCAGACCCGCGGCTGGTAACCACTGCGTGGGGCAGCCGCTCGCTATACGCTCGCACGAGATTTGTGGCTTTCGATTCCGGAGCTCGAAAAGAACCGGAAAATGGGTTGAAAGCCGGGGCCACGAACGGTTCCGGCTTTCTCGTCGCTCAACCTGCAAGCGCCTTAAGACGATGGTCGAAACAAGAACAACGCTCCGCATCGGCGTCCTGGCCATTCAGGGCAACTTCGCCTCGCACGCCGAGGCGCTTGGCGAGGCCGGCGCCGAGGCCGTCGAAGTGCGCAAGCCGGAAGAGCTCGGTGCGCTGGACGGGCTGGTTCTGCCAGGCGGCGAATCGACCACCATGCTCAAGTTCCTGGAAAAGCAGCACTTCTTTGACGCCCTGAAGGACTTCTGCGGCCGGAAGCCGGTCTTCGGCACCTGCGCCGGGGCTATCCTGCTGGCGCGCGAGGTCGTTCACCCGCCGCAGCGCTCCCTGGGCCTGCTCGACGCCAAGGTGGAGCGCAACGCCTACGGCCGGCAGATCGACTCCTCGATCCTCCTTGCCGATAGTTTCCTGCCGGGCGGGCCGCTGGAGATGGTCTTCATCCGCGCGCCGCGCATTCTCTCGGTCGGCCCCGCGGTCGAGGTGCTCGCCCGCCGAGACGGCCACCCGGTTCTCGTCCGCCAGGGCTCGATCCTGGCCGCCACCTTCCATCCCGAGCTCTCCCGGGACCGCCGTGTCCACCGGCTCTTCGTTGACGGCGTCCGCGCAACCGTGGCATCCCAGCACGGTTGACCTGCCGCCTCCACGACCTTGCCTGACGCGCTGTTTCCCTGCCCCGAGCCGCTCGTCTCCGGTTGGTGCATCCCTGGCAGGCCGCGGCACATCTCATCTTCACCGAGGCGCCCATGCCCGCTTTCCCCACCCACGCAGCCCAACCCACCGTCCGCCGCCAGGCCGGCTTGGGCGGCAAGCCGCCCAGTGAGCCGCGGCCAACCGGCGGAGGCGGCGGCGGGGGTGACGACGACGGGAGGGGCGAGGGGCGCGGCCCGCGCGAGTGGCTGCATCGCGTCCGCCTCTTTCTCTTCTCTTTCCTGGCCGGCGACATGCTCTTCTTCGCGCTGATGGTGGTCATCTTCTTTGCCCGCCAGACCGGCACGCGGATGGATCCCCGCACCCACGAGCAGATCGGCGACTGGCGCCCGGTCCTGCTGCCCCCCATCCTCTACCTGAACACGGCTGTGCTGCTGCTGAGCGGGCTCACCATGGAGACGGCCCGGCGGCATATCTTCCGCGAGTTCGATGTGCTGGAGGAGTGGCTGGGCCTGGGCCGGCCTGCGCTACGCCATGCGCTTGCGTGGGTGGGGGTGACGTTCGTGCTTGGCGTGCTCTTTCTCGCCGGCCAGTGGATGGCCTGGGCGCAACTTACAGCTCAAGGCTTCGGCATCGGCCGCGATGCGACGCCGGCCAGCAACTTCTTCTACATCCTCACCGGACTGCACGCCGCGCACCTGGTTCTGGGCGTCGCGGTCCTGGCGCTCTGTATGGCACTGCTCGGCTTGCTGGGCCGGGTCGAGTTCCGCCAGATCGCCGTCGACCTGGTGGCCTGGTACTGGCACGCGATGGGCGTGGCCTGGTTGGTGCTTTTTGGCGTTCTTGTGCTCGGTCAGTGAGCCGGCGGACCGGCGGCGCCGGGCAAAGCCTGAGGCGCGGCCGCGGCCACTGGAGAAGCCTTCAGGAAGAAATGATCGCGGGCCTCGACCGCGAGATTTGCGGTATCCGGATCCTTCACCTTCCACATCGTTCCATGCAGAGTGTGGTCCGCGATCTCGAGCGTCAGGTAGTGGTAGACTGGGAAGCTCGTGTCGCGGTAGAGATCCTCATGGCCGCGCAGCAGCAGCGGGTAGGGCTCGGCGCCTCCGCCGCCCGTCACCACGTATTCCACTCCGCGCCGCTCGAAGCGCTCGTAGTTGTGAATGTGCCCGTTGAAGACCACCACGCGCGCATGAATTCTGCCCAGCCGCGCCTCCAGCGTCTCGCGGAAGAGCAGCGCGTCGCGCGAGGGCAGGTCAGCCACGATCTGCGATTGCCGGTCGGCCATCCACGGAATGTGATAGAGAATCAGCAGGAATTCGACCTGCGCGGGCAGGTGGTCCAGTTGCGCGGCAAACCAGCGCACCTGCGGACTGGACCGGTTGCTTCCCGAGGTGCAGTCCAGCGAGATCACCTCGACCGAACCGAGCAGCGCCGAGTAGTAGCGGTGTCCGGAGATGGCCGGGAAGTTCTCGATAAAGTTCGCAATTCCCTGATTGAGCCCGCCGTAGCCTTCGTGGTTCCCGGTAGCCGGCAAGGTCAGGATATGGTTGGCCCGCCAGCCTGCCGTCTCCTCCTGGAAGGCTTGCCAGTCAGAGGCCCTGGCCCCGATGAACGGCGTGTCGCCGGTCAGCAGCAGTGCCTGCGGACGCTCGATGGCAATGCGCTCAGCCAGCCACCGCCGCACCCGGGGATTGATTCCACGCGTCACGTTCGGCGCGGCAAAGCGCGTATCGCCGTAGACCGCCAGCCGCAGCGGGACGCCCGGCGCAAACTGCGTGAAGTTAAAGGTGGGACTTGGTTCGGGGGGTGCGGGCGCGGGAGAACCCGCTTCCGCACTCGGGTAGAGGAAGACTGCAAGAAGCACGACAGAAACAAGGCCGCGCGGACCGCTGCGCAGGCGGCTGGCTCGGGGGAGGCTCACGGCCTCAGAGTACCACTCCGGTCAAAGGCCGAGGGCGTGCAGAAAGGCGCGGCAGCGCTCGCCAAAGGTGGGCACCTCGGGACACTCGAAGTAGATCTGCCGGTTCAGCGCCATAAGCAACTGAACCGCCGCCAGTTGATCGTTGCGCGCCGACATCGGCGCGCCGCTGTGCACAAACTCGTCGGTCAGATACTCGATGGCGTGACCAAGCACCTCGAGCGCGCGACCTGCCTGCTGGCTGATGTGCCGTCGCCGATAGGCGCCAACCTTGGATGTGGAAACGGCCGGTGCCTCAGCCGGAATCAGAAAACCGCTTGTCGTGGAAGCTGCCATGCCCTTTATCCTCACCCTGTTCTTCGGCACCTCAAAGCCGCTCTTCAGATTACGTGCGTACCGTTTCCCGTGATTGGAAAGCCCAGTATGCGTTTTATCAAAATGGGATAAAGTGACGGCGCTCACAGTGCTATCACCCTGGAACCCGATATACAAAATCGGAGTCAAACGCGCTGATTTCATACCGCCACCGGGGCCGCCGCCGGAAGAAGGCCGTACTTCGGTCAACATTCCGCATATATTGACTCCAGCGTGGCACGAAGGGTTCGAATTTTCTGCGCACTTCGGCTCAGGCTTTCGCCAGCCGTTGCGGTCCATCGTATTCGGCGTCCAGTCCCGCGGTTCTCCCTGTCTCCGTGTTGCCTTGACGGAGGCAGGCTGAAAACCTAATCTCAAACCAGCATCGTCGTCGCGACCTGCCTCGCTCCGGCCCCGCGAACCGAGATGCACACCGAACGAGAATCCCCGGGTTTGGGTGGCGATGATCCCCTATTACTGGCAGTACCTACCGCTGTTTCTGCAGATCCTGGCAGCCTTCGGGCTCGGCCTGGGCATGGTGGTTGCCTCCTGGTTTGTAGGCCGCCATCGCAACACCCAGGTCAAGCTCTCCGCTTACGAGTGCGGCATCGTTGCGGTCGGCGATGCGCGCGGCCGCTTCAGCGTGCGCTTCTACATGGTAGCCATGTTGTTCATTTTGTTCGACGTGGAAGCCGTCTTCATGATGCCTTGGGCGGTGGTCTACCGCCGCCTGCCGGAACTGGCCCACGTCTCGCGCTTCTTCGGCTTCTGGGAGATGGTGGTCTACCTCGGCTTTGTCGGCGTCGGCCTTTACTACATCGTGCGCAAGGGCATCCTCAACTGGAGCCAGGACAAGGCGGACCTCTAGCATGAGCCAAACCACGAAGGCAGCCACCACTCTGGCCGGGCGGGCCGCGGTCCTTGAAGCCATGCCGGAGCACCCGGCCGTGAAGGCCATCCTTGCCTGGAAGCCCGAGGCTCTGATCGACGCACTGTTCGATCGCGGCGAGCTGACGCTGACCATTGCGCCGGCCGAGATACGCGCCGCGGCGGCCACAGTGCAGGCGGCCGGCTACAACTTCTTCGAGGACATGACAGCGGTGGACTGGTTTCCGTCGTCGCCCCGCTTCCAACTCAGCTATCACATCCTCTCGCACGGCTTCCGCGAGCATATCCGCCTGCGCGCCTTCGTCGACGGCGACGCCCCGGCGATCGATTCGATCACGCCGGTCTGGCCCTCGGCCAACTACTACGAGCGAGAGGTCTTCGATCTGTTCGGCATCCGCTTCGAGGACCACCCCAACCTGCGCCGCATCCTGATGCCCGACGATTGGAAGGGCCACCCGCTGCGCAAGGACTATCCGGTGGAGGGGTACCGCTAAATGACTGAGACCATCGGCACGCCCATCCTTGCCGCCCCGGCCGCCGAAGGCGCCCGCGACCAGCACATGGTCCTCAACATGGGCCCGCAGCACCCGGCCACGCACGGCGTTCTTCGCCTGGTGCTGGAGATCGACGGCGAGATCGTCGTGCGCATCTACCCCGAGATCGGCTACCTGCACACGGGCATCGAGAAGACCTGCGAGGCCAAGTTCTACCAGCAAGTGGTTCCGCTGACCGACCGCGTCAATTATCTCGATCCGCTGTCGAACAATCTGGCCTACGCGCTGGCGGTCGAGCGACTGCTGGGGCTGGAGATTCCCGAGCGGGCGCAGTGGCTGCGCGTGTTGCTGGCCGAACTGAGCCGCCTGAACTCCCACCTGATCTGGCTGGGCACGCACGCCATGGACATTGGCGCGCTGACCGTGTTTTTGTACACCTTCCGCGAGCGCGAGGAGATTTTGCGCCTCTTCGAGGCCCTGGCCGGCCAGCGCATGATGACCAGCTACATCCGCATTGGCGGCCTGGCGATGGAACCACCGCTCGACTTCCTACATCGCGTGCAGGAGTTCATCCGCACGCTGCCGGAGAAGATCGACGAGTACTCGAACCTGCTCACGGGTAACCCCATCTTTCAGAACCGGCTCAAGGGCGTGGGTTATCTCTCCGGCCCCGACGCCATCGCCCTGGGCGTGACCGGCCCTCCGCTGCGCGCCTCGGGGGTAGACTTCGACGTGCGGCGCGACATTCCGTACTCCGGCTACGAGAGTTTCAAGTTCCACGTGCCCACCTCGACCGCCGGCGACTGCTGGGCGCGGTACGAGGTGCGCCTGGTGGAGATGCGCGAGAGCATCAAGATCATCCAGCAGGCGCTGGACGGGCTGCCGGAAGGCCCGATCAAAGCGGACGCGCCGAAGATCGTGCTGCCCGATCGCGAGAAGATGAAGACCCAGATGGAGGCCCTCATCCATCACTTCAAAATCGTCACGGAGGGATTCGCCGTGCCGGCGGGCGAGGTCTACCTGCCGATCGAGTGCGGCCACGGGCAGATCGGCTACTATGTGGTCTCGGACGGCACGGCCAAGCCCTATCGCGTGCACATGCGCTACCCATCCTTCGCGACGCTGCAGGCGCTGGAGGCGATGTGCAAGGGGCGGATGATCGCGGATGTGGTGGCGGTGATCGGGTCCATCGATATTGTGTTGGGAGAGATTGACCGGTAGGGACTAAGGGACCAAGGGACTAAGGAGAGCCGGGCTTTGTAACAGGGCACGGCTTCAGCCGTGCCGCAAAGGGCAGGAAAGAAAGCAGGGCTTTAGCCCCTGAGGGAAGGTTGGCTGAAGCGATGAGATCGACCGGAGACCTCCTGACGCCAGCAGCAGATCGGTTGTACGTCGAGCTGTGGGTATCTCTGGCTTCCCTGCTCCGCAGCTACACCGCGGCGCACGGGCTGAACCGGAAGACCCAGGCGACGGTCGAGCTGGGCGAGGAGAGGATTCTGGTGCGGCACGGAGATGACTGGATCGATCTGCGGCGCACGGGTTCCCGCGTGAACTGGCGCCGCGCCAACGGCGGGAACGGAACCGCCGAGATGACGGAAGCCGGGCGCCTGCGCTCGGCCGAGGGTGAGGAAGAGATGGATATGGCCGCCGAACGCTGGGCGCGGGAGTTGATGCGATGAGTGCCGAGATGAACACGGAAACGCAGAGCGTCTTTTCCCCCGCGCTCGCCCGCCGCCTGGACACACTGGTCCTGAAGTATCCGGTGCGGCGCTCGGCGCTGGTGCCCATGCTGCTCTACGCGCAGGACGAGGTCGGCTACCTCTCGGACGCGGTCATCGCGGAAGTGGCCGATCGCATTGGCATCACCGAGCTGGATGTGCGCAACGTGGCCAGCTATTATTCGATGCTGCGCTTCAAGCCCGCAGGACGCTACAACATTCAGGTCTGCACCAACATCAGCTGCATGTTGCGCGGCGGTTACGAGGTTTTCGCGCGCTTCCAGGACGAGCTTGGCGTCGGCCACAGGGGCGTGACGAGCGATGGGCTGTTCTCGCTGGAAGAGGTGGAGTGCATCGGCGCGTGCTGCTGGGCTCCGGCCATCCAGGTCAACTACGACTTCCATGACGAGCTCCGGCCCGACCATGTGCCCGGCATCCTGGATAGTTATCGCGGCAAGGCGGCGGCGGAAGGAAAGGAGGCCCATGCCTAGACTGGTCTCGCACCCCGATGAGGTCAAGATCGTCACGCGGCGCTTCGGCATGGGCGCGGCAAAGATCGACCGCTATGTCGAACTGGGCGGCTACGCTGCGGCGAAGAAGTGCCTGGCGCAGGGGCCGGAGTGGATCATCGACGAGATGAAGGCCTCGAACCTCCGCGGCCGCGGCGGCGCGGGCTTTCCGACTGGCATGAAGTGGTCGTTCGTCCCCAAGCTGAGCCCGAAACCGAAGTACGTGCTGGTGAACGGCGACGAGAGCGAGCCGGGGACCTGCAAGGATCACCTGATCTTTCTGCACGATCCGCACGCGGTGATCGAAGGCACGATTATCGCGGGTCTCGCGATCGGCGCCAAACTCGGTTTCATCTATCTGCGCGGCGAATATCGATATCTGCTCGAGATCATGGAAAAGGCCGTGGCCGACGCCTATGCCAAGGGTTTTCTGGGCAAGAGGATCTTCGGCTCCGATACCGAGTTCCAGATCGTCACGCAGACCGGCGCGGGCGCCTACGAAGTGGGCGAAGAGTCGGCGCTGATGGAGTCGCTCGAAGGCAAGCGCGGCGTGCCGCGCATCAAGCCGCCCTTCCCTGCCGTCGTCGGGCTCTACGGCGGACCGACGGTCATCAATAACGCCGAGACCATCGCCACCGTGCCGCATGTGATCGCCATGGGCGGCGCGGCCTATGCCGCGGTGGGCACCCCGCGCAACGGCGGCACGCGCCTGTTCGGCGTCAGCGGCCACGTCCAGAGGCCGGGCGTTTACGAGCTGCCGATGGGCTACAACCTGCGCAAGATCGTCTACGAGGTCGCCGGCGGCATTCGCGGCGGACGCAAGCTGAAGGCGGTCGTTCCCGGCGGCTCTTCGACGCCGGTGCTGCTGCCCGAGGAGATCGACATTGGGATGGACTTCGACCAGGTGGGCAAGGCGGGGTCGATGCTGGGCTCGGCCGGCGTCGTGGTGATCGACGACCAGACCTGCATGGTGGAGTTCGCGCTGCGCACCATCAGTTTCTATCAGCACGAGAGCTGCGGCTGGTGCATTCCCTGCCGCGAAGGCACCGACTGGCTGAAGAAGACAATGACGCGCTTTCACGCGGGGTTCGGAACGGCCAAGGACATCGACAACATTCAGTATCTGGGCGAGAATATGCTCGGCCGCACCTTCTGCCCGCTGGGCGATGCGGCGGCGATGCCCACGCTGGGATTTGTGAAGAAGTTCCGCAAGGAGTTCGAGGAGCATTTGAACGGGAAGCCTTGCCCGTTTGCGAAGCATATGGATTTGGCGGTGGTTTAGAGGAGAATTGAAGCGATGCCTACGAACCTTGCGAATTTTCAATCCGTTCCGGTAAGAACCCTCCCCGGCGGCGACGAGAGGCTCATTCAGCAGTTGATCGCGGACGACCCGTCAATACTTACATTGGGGCCCCTGGTTCTTCGTAGCAAAGAGCGGGTCCAGCCCTTAGGCGGAAGAGTCGACATTCTCCTGCAGGATGAGGATGCCACGGCTTGGTATGAGGTCGAGGTCCAACTTGGGAAGACCGACGAGAGCCACATCATCCGCACAATTGAATATTGGGATGTAGAACGAAGGCGTTATCCAAACATTCGCCACACTGCAGTTATAGTTGCCGAGGAAATCACTGGCCGGTTTTTCAACGTAATCAGCCTCTTCAATCAGTCGATTCCAATTGTTGCCCTAAAGCTCACAGCTCTTAAGCTTGGCGACCAGTATGGCGTTGTCTTTACCAAGATTCTTGATTATGAGCGCAAGGGAATGGAAACAGAAGAGGACAGCCAAACTACAACTCGCGAGGACTGGGTAAAGTGGTCGGCAACTTCCACGATGGCCATCGCGGATCAGATTCTGGCCATCACAAAGGAGTTTGATCCGGGGTCCGAGTTTAGGTACACAAAGAGCTACCTCACGATAAAGCTCCAAGGAAACGGGAGGACATGTGTCTACCTAATTCCTCAAAAGAAACAACTTAAAATATGGGTGACTCTGAAATCTGACCCCGCGCTCGACAAATTGTGTCAAGATGCCGGAATCCCTCTGATTTTTAGTTCGTACTATGGCGGGTATCAGTTCAACCTATCTCCCGGAGATATTGAAGTTCGTCGTGATTTTCTCAAAGGCTTCATTGGCCGCTTGTATGCAGCAGGGGCAGAGTGATGAAGCAACGATTTTTGGCGGGTGGCCAGGTCTCGTTTCTGAAACCTGGGGTCTGACCAAGAAAGCAGGACCGAGATGACGAAACGCTATTTGGTTGTCTATGAAAAGTGTCCGCACAATTTCGCCGGATATGCACCGGATGTGCCGGGGTGCATTTCTGCAGGACGCTCGCTTAGGAATATGCGTGAGATGATGACCGAAGCACTTGAGTTCCATCTCTCTTCAATGCTCTGCGATGGAGAAGAGATTCCAGAACCGATCACTACGCAAGTTGACTTTGCGCTCGATGCGGAAGACGAAATCGTGGATTACTGTGTCGTTGATTGGCTTGATGTCAGAATAGTGAAAAGCGTTTTTCGAAATGCAAAGAAGATTGAACCCGGCTACTCAATCATCCAGGCTGCACGACGCGCCAAGAAAGCCGCATAGGAAAACATGCCAGACGTTAATTTCATAGTCGATGGAAAGAAGCTCACGGCTCCCGCGGGGACGCTGCTAATTGACGCTTGCCGCAAGGCGGGCATCGATATTCCGGCTTTCTGTTATTACCCCGGCCTCAGCCTCCAGGCAGCCTGCCGCATGTGCGTGGTGCGCCAGGAAAAAGTGCCCAAGCTGCAGACGGCCTGCACCACCACCGTCGCCGAGGGCCAGGTCTTTTATACCGACACGCCGGAGATCGTGCAGGCGCGGAAGGCCACCATCGAACTGCTGCTGGGCAATCATCCGCTCGATTGCCCGGTGTGCGACGCGGGCGGCGAGTGCGAACTGCAGGACATGACCTTCAAGTACGGCGCCGGCGAGAGCCTCTACATCGAGGGCAAGAACCACAGCGAAGAGCAGCAGTGGTCGCCCGCTGTCTTCTACGACCGTCCGCGCTGCATCCTCTGCTACCGCTGCATTCGCATGTGCGGCGAAGGCATGGACGTGTGGGCGCTGGGCGTGCAGAATCGCGGGGCGCGCTCGGTGATCGCGCCCAACGGGCAGGACCAACTCGACTGCGAGCAGTGCGGCATGTGCATCGACGTCTGCCCCGTCGGCGCGCTGACCAGCGGCAGCTACCGCTACAAGACGCGACCGTGGGAGATGAACCACGTCTCGACTGTTTGCACGCACTGCGGCGACGGCTGCAAGGTGACGCTGGGCGTGCGCCAGACCGCCGAGGGCGCCGAGATTGTCCGCGCCGACAACCGCGACAAGAGCGGCATCAACAACGACTTTCTCTGCGCCAAGGGCCGCTTCGGCTTCGACTTCGTGGGCTCGAACGAGCGGCTGACGCAGCCGCTGGTGCGCAACGCCGAGGGCAAGCTCGAACCCGCCACCTGGGAGCACGCCATCCGCGTGGCCGCGGCAAAGCTGAGAGAAGTCCGCGACATGCAAGGCGGCGGCGCCATTGGCGTGATCGGCTCGAATCACACCACCAACGAAGAGAACTACCTGCTGCAGAAGTTCGCGCGGACCGTGCTCGGGACCAACAACATCGATCACGAACGCAGCGCCGACTACGCGACCTTTGCGCGCGCGCTCGCCGGCCACAAGGGCAAGGCCGCTGGCCTGCGCGAGACGGCCACCGCGCCGGCGATACTTCTGGCTGGCGGCAACCCCACGGAAGAACATCCGCTGCTGGCCTGGAACCTGCGCACGAATGTTCGCCTGAACCGCGCGCGGCTCTTCGTTGCGACGGAGAAGCCGATCAAGCTCGACCGCCAGGCCAAGGCCTCGCTGCGGCTGCCGGCTGGATCAGGTGGGTCGCTTGCCGCCTACCTCGG
>JBAVMZ010000348.1:0-8128 GCA_049690595.1 Occallatibacter sp.
GTTCGATCCACAGCCCCTTATGCCGCAACTCGCGCGCCAGAACCAGCGCGGCGGCGTTCATCTGAGACAGCTTGACCTCATCCTTGGCGTCGCCCAGCGGAGCTATAAAAGCATCGGCTTTTTGCGCAACGGCAGTCTCCTGCGCCAGCAGCGTCAGCACCAGCCGGTCCTCGCCCATGGCAAAGCCGATCCCCGGCGCCCGCGGCCCGCCGATGGCCTCGCTCAGCCCGTCGTAGCGCCCGCCGCCCAGGAGAGCGTTCTGCGCCCCCAGGCCGCCGTGCGTGAACTCGAAGGTCGTCCGCGTGTAGTAGTCCAGGCCCCGCACCAGCCGCGGATTCAGCGCATACGGCACGCCAGCCGCGTCCAGCGCCGCCGTCACGGCGGCAAAGTGCGCCCGTGACTCCTCGTCCAGCGAGTCGGCGATCTTCGGCAGCGCATCGATGTACGGCTGATCCTCCGCCACCTTGCAGTCCAGCACCCGCAGCGGATTGGTCTCCGCCCGCCGCTGGCAGTCCGCGCACATCTTCGGCGCCACGTCCTTGAGCGCCGCGCGCAGCACATCGTTGTACCGAGCACGGTCGGCCGGCGAGCCAACGGAATTAAGTTGCAGCGTCCAGCCCGTGATGCCCAGCTCGTCCAGCAGCGTCGCCAGCATCTCCAGCACCTCGGCATCGCGCAGCGGGCTTTCGCTGCCCGCCGACGGCGGTCCGATGACCTCGGCGCCGATCTGCGAGAACTGCCGGTAGCGCCCCTTCTGCGGCCGCTCGCGGCGGAACTGCGGCCCGATGTAGTAGAGCTTCTGCAACTGCCCGGTCTCGCCCAGCTTGTGCTCGATGTAGGCCCGCACCACGCCGGCCGTGTTCTCCGGCCTGAGCGTCAGGCTCTGCGACTTCTCGCTCGCCGCCCGCGCACGGTCCTCCCAGGTGTACATTTCTTTCGAGACGATGTCGGTCTCCTCGCCCACGCCACGGGCAAAGAGCGAGGTCTCCTCGAAGACCGGCGTGCGAATCTCGCCGAAGTTGTAGCGGGCGAAGACGCGCCGCGCCGTCTCCTCGATCCGGTTCCACAGCGCCGTCTCCGGCGGCAAAAGATCGCGCGTGCCGCGCACTGCTTTCAGGGTGCTCATATCTCTTCCAGTTTAACCGGGCTCAAACTGCACGCGCCGGCCCGGCTGTGGCAGAACCCCGTACAGCCGGACCCGGATACCGGTTCACCGAGCCTGCTGCGTCGAGCGAGCCGCGCTGACCGTCACCGTCCGCGCCGCCGAGTTGCTCCCGGCGAAGGTGCCATTGGCCCGGTAGACGGCCGTCAGCGTATGCGCGCCCACCGCCAGCGATGCCGTCGACCAGGCCGCCTTGCCCTTCCGCAGCGACGAGACGCCGAGCAGCGCCGAGCCATCGTAAAAGGCCACCGAGCCGAAGGGCGTGCCGCTCGCGGAGGTCACCGTCGCGGTCAGGGTTTCGAGGGCGCCCGCCGCCGGAGCGGTCGAGCTGACGGCAAGGCTGGTCGTGGTGGCGTGGCTGCTCACGGTGACCGGCACTCCCGCCGAAATGCTGGCGGCGTAGCCAGGCACGGAATAGCGATTGTTGATCGGCCGGCCACTGTAAGCAGCGATCAGCGTGTGGCTGCCGGCGGAGAGCAGGTTGGTGTCGAAGACCGCGATTCCCGCCGCGTTCAGCGTGGCCGAGCCGAGCCGCGTTGAGCCGTCGCGGAAGGCCACCGAGCCGGTCGGCGTCGTGGTGGTGCTGCTTACCGTGGCCGTCAAGTGCAGCGTCTGGCTGGTCAGCAGGCTCTGGCTGCTGGACTTGAGCGTGGTGGTGGTGGGCAGGACCGGTTCGTTCAGCATGTAGGTCGTCGCGTAGATGGCTTGCGTGTAGTGGCTGTCGCCACGGTAGGCGGCCTCGACCGTGTACGAGCCGGGGTAGGGCGCGGCGGTTGGGGTGCCGGATAGGCTCAGGATTGCGGCGCCGTTCGCCAGCGAGAATGCGCCCAGGTACTCCTGTGCGAAGTAGAGGTCCACTTTTCCCGTCGGCGTCGGACCGCCCGCCTGAGGCGCAGCCAGCGTCACTCTGATCTGGAACGGCTGGCCCATCGACCCGGTGGCCGGCGTAACCGCGATCTTGCCCGTTGCGGTGCTCAGCGGCCCGGAGGCGCCCGTGCCCCGGTTGAGCAGAACGGCAACCGTCGAGTCGAGGACGTTGGCCACCACAATGTCCGGGTAGCCGTCGTGGTTCAGGTCGGCCAGCGATACCGGACCCAGCTTGGAGCCGGCCACCAGATGCTGCTCGGCGGCGAAGCTGCGGTTGCCCTGGTTCAGCAGGACGGCGATCCCGTTGCTATCGTTCAGCACCAGGTCGGTCCTGCCGTCGCGGTTCACATCGGCCGCGGCCACATTCGTGTACGAGCGCGAGGTGGGATAGCTGACCGGCGCCCCCAGCCCGCCCTTTCCGTCGCCCCAGAAGATCGCCAGCCCACCATCCACCATCGCCAGGTCGGCCTTGCCGTCGCCGTCGATGTCCGCGATGACTGCGGGCTGCGAATTGTACTGCGTGAAAGGGGTGGCATCCAGGTTGCCCGGCAGCGTCAGCGTGCTGGCAAGTCGAAAAGAGCCGGTTCCGGTTCCCAGCCAGACCTCGATATCTCCGCAGTAGAGCACCACGTCCGGAATCCCGTCGCCGTTCAGGTCGCCCACCGCCACCAGCCAGCACAGCGACTGGCGCAGAGTGGTGGTCACCGGGTTGTATCCGCCGCCGCCGGTGGCCAGGTAAGCGGTCAGGGTCGCCGGGTTGATTGTGCTTCCGTTGGTCAGCTCCAGAAAGTCCGGCAGCCCGTCCCGGTTCAGATCGGCAATCGCGGAGTAGCTTGGCACGGTCGTCAGTTGTTCCGGCGAGCCAAAGGTTGCGTCGCCGTTGCCCGGCAGCATGTACTCGTAAGAGTCGGTCGTCGTGCCCACCCGGAACGGCCCGTCGACCAGGCTTACGCGGCCGTTGCCGGCAAAGTTGCCCGCAGCCATCACGGCGCTGGGCTTGTACCCCGAGGGATAGCTGGCGTTCTGATCCGCCAGCAGCGTGAAGCTCCCGTCGCCCTTGCCCATGAGCACACGGGGATACTCGGCCGCCACGCCGGCGGCGATGTCGGGCCGGCCGTCCCCGTTGAAGTCGGCCACCGTAATCGCCTGAACCGGATGGCCCACGTCGTAGAGGGCCGGACCGCTGGTGGCTCCGTGCGCCAGGTCCGCGAGCAGCAGAATCCCTCCGCCGACGCCCATCGCCAGGCCCGGAGTGCCCGTCGCTGTGAACTTGCCTTGCGCAACCGCATCGTACCCCGCCGGGACGGCCACCAGGTCCGCCGGCGCTGAGAACGTGCCGCCGGCCTGCCCGTAGTAGATGCGCACGCCCTGGTCGGTCAGCAGCAGCAGGTCGGGGTGTCCGTCGCCGTTCAGGTCCTCGACGGCGATAAGGTTGCTGCCCCGTGGAGTCCCGCCGAGAACCGTGACCATCGGGCCGAAGGTTCCGTCGCCTTTGCCCGGCAGCATACTCACCTGGTAGGAGATTGTCCCGGCGGAACTGTTGACCGTGTACGTGCTGGCAGCCACGTCCAGGTGGCCGTCGTGGTTCAGGTCCGTCACCACCACGTTGTGCGACGCCAGCGGAAAGTTGTATTGGACGCCGTTGCTGAATTTGGCGTTGCCCAGCCCCATGTGAACCACGACGCCGCCCGATGCGGTCGGCGCCACCAGGTCCAGCTTCCCGTCGTTGTTTAGGTCGGCCAGGATCGTCTGAACCACGGTCTGGTAGGGGTCCCCAATCAGGTTTGCTGTGGTGATACTTCCCTTGCCGTCGCCCGTCAACACATAGATTTCGTCGGTCCCCGGCGTGAGGATCACCAGATCGAGGTTGCCGTCGCCATTCAGATCCCCAATCCCCATCTGGGCGCAGATGGAAACGGAACCGAAGCCCTCGTTGGGCCTGAACCAGGAGACAATCGGAGCCCGGAAGCTCCCGTCGCCGTTGCCCAGCAGCACCGCAACGGCGCCCAAGACCAGGCTCTCCCCGGCCGGGCCCAGCACAATGTCCGGAATGCCGTCGTTGTTCATATCGGCAATGTTGATGGCGCAGGCGCAGAACTGCGTTGGCAGAGGGATGGTCAGGCCCGGAGAGAAGCTCCCGTCGCCATGGCCCAGCAGGATGTGCAGGCTCGGGCCGGCGTAGATGCTGTCGCCGGAAGTGATGTAAGCAAGGTCGAGCTTGCCGTCGCGGTTGAAGTCGGCCGCGGCCACCGCCTACGGATCGAACGGAGTGGGAATTAGCGGCGGGTTCTGGAACAACTGCCCGTGCGCGAGCACCGGCAGCAGAACAAGAAGCGCAGGAACACTCCGCCACTGAAATGGCATACTCATGACCTCGCGAGAATCGCCGCTCTTCCGCGACGGGTAAGAATACCACGAGCAGGGTTACGAATGGTTGTCAGGCGAAGATTTAACTCCCCGCCCGGACTGCGGCGCGGGCTGGTAACTCCGATGCTTTGCTTCCTCTCTGCGAAAACTGCCGGAGTTTTCCCGCGCTCCCGGCAGCCGCCGCAATGCGAACGTGGTACAAATGGTGGGACAGCCGCGGAGGCCCGTCGTCGCGTGCTATAACAGACCCGCGGCTCGAGTCAGCGGGTTTGTGGATGACCTGGTCGCGGAAACTCCGCACAAGCCTTGCTCCGGAGAAGGGGACTCTGACACGCAATGCCCGGTTCGACTGCCGCATAAACTCCACACGCTCCTGCCCGTAACCCTTGCCTGCCTGTTTTGCCCCTTTGCCAAGGCAGCCGCGCCGGCAGTCAGTCTCGTTCCTTCTTCGCTCTCCTTTGCCGCCACACCGGTGGGTAGCTCGGCGGCCACCCAGTCCGTCACGCTCAAGAACACCGGCGCCGCGCCGCTCAGCCTCAGCGGCGCGGGCCAGGGAATCTCCGTCTACGGGCCGAACGCGCTCTCCTTCGCGCAAACCAACACCTGCGGCGCCAGCCTGGCCGCCGGCGCCCACTGCACCATCACCGTCACCTTCAAGCCGATGGGTCCCGGCACGCGCGTTGCCAGTGTCCTGGTGACCGGCCTCCGGCTCGCCACAAAAAGTCGCGCTGACTGGCGTCGGCGCCGTCCCTGCCGTTACCCTCGCGCCCGCCGCGCTCAGCTTCGTCGCATCCCCGGCTGAGACGGCCCCACCGCAAACCGTCACGCTCACCAACACTGGCAGCGCCGCCCTTTCGCTCAGCGGCGCGGGAAAGGGCATCGGCCTCTCCGGCCCCGGCGCCGCCTCCTTCTCGCAGACCACCACCTGCGGCGCAACTCTCGCCCCCGGCGCCCAGTGCGCCATCGCCGTCGTCTTCCGGCCGCTGGCCGCGGGGACCTTCTCCGCAGTGCTCAGCGTCGCCGACAACGCCTCCGGTTCGCCCCAGAATGTCAGCCTCGGCGGAAGCACCGTCCCCTCCGCGCTGCCGCCCGCCCGCTCGCGCACCAACTACATCCGCACCGACGCCGTCACCGAGTACGTCGGCTACAACTCCAACTGGGAGGTCTACGACCCGGGAACCCGGCGCTTCTTTGTCGCCGACCCGGACGGCAACCGGGTGGACGTGCTCGATGCGCGGAGCGAGAGCCTGCTGGCAGCCGTCGTCGTTCCCGGCGCGCTCTCGATCGACGTGACGCCCGACCACCGCACCGTCTGGGTGGCCACAATCCAGGGCGACCTCTACACCCTCGACCCATCCTCGCTGGCTGTCACCGCCCGCTATCCCTCCAGCCAGATCGGCCCCTACGGCTACCCAACCGCCGGAGTCCACGTGCTCGCCAGCGGCAAGCTGGTCCTGCTCGGCGGGCCGGTCACCATCGACGGCGCCCTCGGCTTCGCCGTCTGGGACCCGAAGTCCAACGCCATCGTTTTCTACGGCAGCGCGCCGTTTGGCAGCGGGGCCCCGGCGCTGCCCAACTGCGTCGCCATCGGCGCCTTCACCCTCACCGGGGATCGCAAAAAGGTCGTCGAGGGCAGCATCCTCAGCGACGGAACCCTCTGCGTCCTCGATCCCGACACCGGCAGCTACATCACCGCCGCCAGCGGCCGCGAGTTTGTCGTCTCGGTCTTCCCCACGCCCGACGGCAGATCGATCCTGCTGCCGGTCGCCAACAACAACGGCAACGCCGTTACCGTCTTCGACGCGGCTACCCTGAACCCGACCGGCACCTTCCCCATCCTCGGCGACACCAGTTCGGCGGCCTCCATGCTGGTGAGCCCCGACTCGAAGACCCTGTGGATGACCACCTTCGGCGGCGGCGACGGCGAGCTGCTGGCCTACGACCTGGCCAGCGGCAATCTGAAGGGCTGGACGCCGAGCCCATACGTTCCGTCTGAATCGAGCGGCTACGCGATGGGGCCGTTTGATGTGCCCGCGCTCGATGCCATGGACGAGACCGGCCTGATCGCAGGACCCATGGAAGAGGGCGTCGGCTTCATCGACACCGCGGCCATCCAACCCGGAACACCGCCGCTCGGCTACGTCAAGGTCTACCTGACCCCGGCCACCGGCAGCGTGAGCGGCGGCGTGCAAACCACCTGGGGCGGCACGGCCGCCTCGCCGCTCACCTCGGTCTACTTCGGCTCCGCGAAGGCTCCGCAGTTCAGCGAAGTGGGCAACGGCCAATTCTCGGCCACCACCCCGGCGGCAGCCAAAGGCGGCCCGGTCAACGTCTACTCGCTGACCGCCAATGGCAACGAGCAGATTGTTCCCGACGGTTTCAGCTACGGGCCCACGATCCTCGAAGTCACCCCCAACGCCTCGGTCGCCGCCGGCGGAGGCGCCGGCGTCGTCTACGGCTACGGCTTCGGCCCAATCCTGGCCCAGACGATTCCCAGCGATCTGCAGGTCACGGTGGGTGGCAAGCCGGTAGTCATCACCGGCTTCAGCAGCGCCTACGGATCGGGATCCTCGCCGTTTCCTCTCCAGACCGTCGCCTTCCGCATGCCCGCCGGCACGTTGGGCTCCACGGCCGATCTCGTCGTCACCACGCCTTCCGGCTCCGCCCGCGCCCGCGCCGCCGTCTCCTATCTGCCGGACATCTCCACCTACCCGCTGCCCGGCGCCGCCCTCGCCCAGGGCGTCTACGATCCCCTGCGAGACGTCTACTACTTCACCGACGCCGCCAGGATCCAGGTCTTCTCGCGCACCCTCGCGAAGTGGCTCACCCCCATCGCCGTCCCAGCCGCGCCCGCTGGCCTCACCCATCGCCTCTGGGGCATCGCCCTCTCGGCCGACGGCAGCAAGCTGGCCGTCGCCGACCCCGGCGCGCAGATGCTTTACCTGCTCAACCCCGGCTCCCCCGCCACCGTCAAGAGTTTCCCCGTCCTCCCCTACTTCGCCGGGAGTCCGTACACGTACCCCGGCCTCTACGCGGAGCCAATCGCCGTCGCCGTCACCAACGCCGGCGTCCTCTACTACACCACCACCGGCATGGGCGATCTCGACGGCTTCTTCAAGCTCGACTCCGTCACCGGAAAGATCGTCGACTACCGTCTGGGCGGCGACGACCAGGGCGAAACCCGCCTGGCCCTGACCGCCGACGAGTCGCTGCTCTTTTTCAACTGCGACTCAGGCGTCTATGGCTCGCCGGTCGTCCTCGATACGGCCACTGATATCGTCTTCTACGGGCAGAACACCGGCGGCGTCCTCGACCTGGCGCTCTCCGCCGATCAGCAGCAGGTCGCCTTCCCCGGCACGGTCTACGACAGCAGCTACAACGTCCTCGACTACCTCACCCTCAACGACCGCGAGGTGCTCGACACCGAGTGGGTCTTCGGAATGAAGCTCAGCCCGGACGGAAGCCTGCTCTTCCAGCCGGGCGTGGCGGGCCTGGACGTCTTCGACACCCATACCGGCCTGCTCTGGACGCGCCTCGCGCTTCCGGTCGTGCTGGGCGAGCGATACGACGCGCTGGTCGGCGACGGCACGGACAACGTCCTGGTGGCCATTACCGGCGCCGGCGGCACAGGCGTGGCCGTCGTGGACCTGAGCGGCCTGGCCGAGCCGGCTCTGCGCCCCTTCTCCGCGTCAACCCCCGCCCCGCGGCCCTTCGACGCGCCCTGGCTGTTCA
>JBAVMZ010000349.1:0-2672 GCA_049690595.1 Occallatibacter sp.
CCGCCGACCTGGCCGCCGCCGCGGACGGCTACCTCTCCAAGCCCTTCTCCGCCCCCGCCTTCGGGCAGTTCCTTGAGAGCCGCCGCCAGCGGAAGGAGGCAGGCTCCACGCCGGAGCCCAGCCTGCCGGGCGACCCCGTCATCAGCCCGGCCACGCTCGCGCAGTTGCGCTCGCTCATGCCCCCTTCCGCGGTCCGCGAGATCTACGCCGCCCTGGTGGCGGACATGGCTGACCGGCTCGACACGCTGGAGGCGGCCCTTGCCGCCGGAGACTCGACCGAGCTCGGCCGTGCAGCCCACGCCATCAAGGGCAGTTGCGCCATGGCCGGCGCGCTGCAGGCCGCCCGCGTCGCCGCCCGCCTCGAATCCCAGGCCGGCGGCGAAGGTGACCAACTGGATAACAGCGCGCGCCTCATCGCCGAATTGCGCAGCGCCCATCTGGCTCTCAAGAGTATGCTGGAAGCGGAATTCCCGGCTTAGGAGTTGCGTGCCGAACTCCGCCCTGGCTCCTGCGCTGCGCCGTGCAGCCGGACCCCCGGCGGTAACGGCTCTGGCCGCCGGCAGCGCGTCCCTGGCCGGCGCGAGGAGGATTGGCTTCCGTGGATCGATTGATTCGCATTGTGCTGGCCGACGATCATCCAGTGGTCCGCATCGGCGTTCGCAACATGCTCTCCGAGCGCGACGGCTTTCAGGTCATCGGCGAGGCCACCGACGGCGACGAAGCCATCACCATGACCCTGGAGTTGCAGCCCGACATCCTGCTGCTCGACGTGCAGATGCCGCGCCTGCCCGGTCTCGAGGCCATGCGCGCCATCATGAACGGCTCGCCCACGGTCAAGATCCTGCTGCTCACCTCCACCGTCACCACCCAGCAGATTATTGAAGCGCTGCACATCGGCGCCCGCGGCATCGTGCTCAAGGATGCCCTCGCCGGCCACCTGCAAACCGCCATCCGCACCGTCGTCTCCGGCGACTACTGGATCGGCGGCAAGCGCGTGGTCAACCTGGTCTCCGCGCTCCACGACCTGATGCAGCAGGCCGCCGTGCCCCAGCGCAAGACCTTCGGCCTGACTCCGCGCGAACTCGAGGTTGTCGGCTCGATCGTCGAGGGTTGCAGTAACCGCGACATCGCCAAGCAGTTCAACCTGAGCGAGGAAACGGTCAAGCGCCACCTGTCGAACATCTTCGACAAGACCGGCGTCTCCACCCGGCTGGAGCTGGCGCTGTTCGCCATCGCGCATCAGCTCGTTGCGCCGCAGTAGCGCGGCACGCCCGGCAAGAGAAGAGCTCGTTGCCGCCGTGCCGCGCCTCTCATTCCTCGGTATCGGCAGTCTGGGCCAGCTTCAGCCGCTGGCCCGCCCGCCACTCCAGCCACTCGCGCACCCAGCTCCCCAGAACGAGCATCAGCAGGGCCACCCCGAGCAGCAGCAACAGGTAATTGCGCACGAACCATTCACGCAGCAGCGCCAGCCAGCTCAGATCTCCCACGTGATAGGTGCTGCCTGCCAGCGGATAGGAGGCAAACCCGGAGTCCAGAAGCAGGGCTGCCGAGCCGGTGATCACATGGGACTGCGACTGCTCGATAAGCGCTCCCGCAAACCCGTCCGCCGACGAGTCCTGGCGTAGCACAACCACCACGATCGATCTTTGCGGCGAGACGGGCGATTGGACTTCTTCGATCAGCGCCTCCGGGATCCGGCGCGGATTGCCAGGGTCGACTTCGACCACCGGCTGGCCTCGCAGTCTTGCCCACCAGTTCAACCCGGCTGTCTCCAGCGCGGATACGTGGGCCTGCCACCCGCTCCTCGGCTTCACCGCGATTCCCTTGGCCGTAAGCGTCACCGGCAGCAGCGCATCCAGCGACTGGAATGCCGGCTGATTGGCGACGGTTCCCACAATCAGATAGTCGCGATCCGGGCTGATGACCGTGTTGGGCAGCGCAACGCTCAGACGCAGGGCGGGATAGCCCGTCTGGGCGCCGAAGTGGCCCATCAGTTGAAGGAACAGCCCAATCTCCGCCGGGCTGGGGGCGGTGGGAAGAACCACCGTCGTCTCGGAGAGGTCCGCGGACCGTGTAAACGGAAACCCCGCGTTCGAGAACAACTCCAGATTCGGCATCGGCGCCCACCGCGCAAGCCCGTGCAGGTCCAGCGAGCTGTCGCAGGCAATCTCGCCATCCAGCGCCGGCCCGGTGCCATTCTGCACCGCCTCCAGATCCGCCGGAATGAAATCGAAGCTGAAAAGAACCGTGTTGCCGAAGGGCCGCAGATTGGCCACCGGCACCCGCACCACGCGCTTGCCGGTGCGAACGTTCGTCCCTGGGGGCAGAGGAATCTCGCTCACCAGCAGTCCGTTCACCACAATGCGCAGCGCCGACCCCGCCGCCACCGCCCTCGCTTCATAGCGGTAGTTCACACGCATGGGGACGCTTTGGGTGTCGCCGAAGAACAAGTCGGGCGGAAGATGGAAATAGACGGGGATGGGACTGGAACCGTCCGTTTGCATTGGCGCGTGCAGGGAACAGTTGACCAGCGGCGCTGTCCTGGCGGTTGGCAGCCAGCGCGGAGCGTCGCCCCGGGTCCGCGGCGGTGGCAGCGCCAGATCCGGCGCCTGCACCGTGTCGCCCGCCAGCGGGACTCCCTGCCCTGGCCCGCCAGCCGCGGCCTTCTGCTC
>JBAVMZ010000350.1:0-8504 GCA_049690595.1 Occallatibacter sp.
GGCTGGCGGCCAGCGCTATCGAGCAACTCGAACCGGGCACGGTGCTGCGGCTGGACCTGGCCGCCAACACCCAGCCCGAGTGGCGGGTCGGCGGCCAGCGGGTGGCCCTGGCCCAGGCCATCCGCCAGGGGATGCACAGGGCGGTAAGAATCGGCGAACAATCTCCGGAGGCCCGGCCATGATGACCTATCTCGATTGCTGGACCCGGGTGGCCGCCGCGCTCTTCTCTCAGGCTCTGGCCGGGGAGCCCGAACTGGCCGAGGCGCTGCCGAAGCCTGTCGGTCCCGGCGCCTTCGGTTTTGCCGCCACGATCGCCGGCGACGAGGACGGGCGATTCTCGGTGATTCTCGACCCTGGCCTTCTCGATGCCCCGCTGATGGGCGAGGGCAGCGACCAGAAGGCTGGATGGGCAGAACTCCTGCGCGAGGTGGCCGAGGCCGCGGCCGGAGAGCTGTTGGCCCGGACGGGAAAGAACTGCCGCGTGGAGAGCTTTGCCGAGGCGGGCGTCGAGAGCAAAGTCACCCGCGCCTTTGAGCTTCGCTCCGGCGAGCGTGCCTGGTCGATTCTGGTCCGCGACGAGGTGCGGCCCGTGAAGGCTGTCGAGGCCCCTGAACGGAGAGCCGCCTCTCAGGCGTCTCCCGCTGCTGCCGCGGCGCACTCCGGTGAGCCGACGGCGCTCACTCCGGGCATCGAACTGCTGCTCGATGTGGAACTCGAGGCATGTCTGCGCTTTGGCTGCCGCGAGCTGCCGCTGGGTGAGGTCCTCGACCTGGGGCCGGGCGATGTTGTTCAGCTCGACCGCCATGTCGCCGATCCAGTCGATCTGATCGTTGGCGACAAGATCGTCGCCCGCGGCGAGGTGGTGCTGGTCAATGGGAATTTCGGCCTCCGGGTAACCGAGGTGGCCACGCCGCGCAAGCGGCTGGAGAGCATCCGATGCCTCTTTTAAGCCGGCGTTGTGTCGCTCCTGTCCCTCCAACAGCTCCCCCGGAGACGTTTGCCGGCGAGGCCGGGGCTCTCTCTCTCGGCGAGCCTCTGGAGCCGGCGCCCGTCCGCACGGCCGGAGCCGCGCGCGCAGGCATCTTTCAGACCTGTTCCAACCCGGCCTGCAACTCGGGCTGGCTGCATCTGCTTCGCAGCCGCATGGCGCCGATCTTCGAGGGTGGCTGGAGCTGCTCGCCGGAGTGCACCGCGGCGCGCATCGCCGCCGCCGCGCGCCGCGAGCTCGAGGGTCGGGGACAAGCGTTCGAGGCCCATCGTCACCGTGTGCCGCTCGGGTTGATGATGCTCGAACAGGGCTGGATCACGGCCGGGCAGCTGCGTCAGGCGCTCGATGCGCAGCGCGCGGCCGGAGGCGGCCGGCTGGGCAACTGGCTGGTGCGCCAGCAGGGCGTCAGCGAGCAACTGGTGACCCGTGCGCTCGGCCTGCAGTGGAGCTGCCCGGTGCTGGGCGTCGAATACCATGACGCCGCCGCTCTGGCGGGGCTCATCCCGCGCCTCTTCGTCGACGCCTTTGGGGCCCTGCCGCTGCGCCTGGCCGCGGGCAAGCTGCTTTACCTCGGCTTCGAGGACCGGCTCGATCCAGTACTGGCCCTGGCCGTCGAGCGGATGACCGGGCTCCATGTCGAGAGCGGCCTGGTGCAGGGCACGCTCTTCAGGCCCGTCCACGCGCGAATGCTGGCTGCGCGCTTTCCCCCGGTGAGGCTGCTCGAGGCGGCCTCCGAACCGGCGCTGGTCGAGACGCTGGCCAAGGCGGTCGAGCGGGCGCGGCCTCTGGAAGCGCGCCTGGTGCGCGTACACGACTGCCTCTGGCTGCGCCTCTGGCGGAGGACTCAGGCCGCAGCACTGCACGAGGGCCAGGTGGTCGAAGACCTCCTCT
The DNA here is from genome assembly GCA_049690595.1 of Occallatibacter sp. Classification (GTDB taxonomy): domain Bacteria; phylum Acidobacteriota; class Terriglobia; order Terriglobales; family Acidobacteriaceae; genus Telmatobacter. Next base: position 1,880 of record JBAVMZ010000350.1, read on the forward strand.
GCTCCCTCGGCCCGGTGTAGGCCGAAGTCGGTGAGATTCCCGCGCCGTTCCGCTCATGCCTGACCGCGACCCGCCGATAGGCAAAGAAGCAGAGGAGCCAGAGATGAGTGAAGTGCGAACGCTGATAGTGGACGATTCCTCCGTGATGCGCAAGATTGTGGAACGGGCGCTCCGCCAGGCCGGTCTGGACCCACTGGTGGTGCACGAAGCCGGCAGCGGGACAGAGGGGCTGGAAATGCTCCGCGCCAAGCCGGTCGATCTCATTCTCTCCGACATCAATATGCCCTCGATGGACGGACTGGAGTTCCTGCGCCAGATCCGGGCGCAGAACCTGGCGCCCGGAGTGCCTGTGGTGATGATCACCACCGAGTCCAGTGAGGAACACGTGAGGCAGGCGATTCTGGCCGGAGCGCAGGGTTATATTCGTAAGCCATTTACGGCCGAGCAGGTCAAGGAGCGGGTGCTGCCGTTGCTGGATGCGGCGTAGCCGGGAGGCAGAAGGGTGCTATTGAACGATGTCAGGGCGGCGGCCTTCGCGCGAGCGCGCGGGTGCAGGGAAGTGGAGCGGACGATGGCTTGTTCGTTGCGGGAGTCGGTGCATCTGGTCTCCGATCCGAGGAATCTGGATGCAAGCGTGGAGGAGGTCTTTCAGATGATGCTGGGCGTCAGTTGCCGGCGCGACGACATCCCGGCGGCGATCGAGCCGGAGCAGGTGACGGCGGTTGTGGGCTTCGGCGGAGTGCTCTCGGGCGCCTGTGTCTTCAAGACCGGCGGCTCGGCGGCAAGGAAGGTGGCTGCCTGCATGACCGGGATGGAGTTCGACTCGATCGACGACACCGTCAAGGACGCCATCGGCGAGATCTGCAATATGCTGGCTGGCGCGTGGAAGGGCAAGGTCCCCGATTTGGCCGCCAACTGCGGCCTTTCGGTGCCGGCCGTGATCACCGGCCGGGACTACAACCTGCATGTCCAGGCGCCCGAATTCCAGTTGCACCACACCTATCTCTTCGACGAGACCTGCTTCGAGGTCACCATCGTCTGCGACGGCATCCAGTAATTCCGATGGCCGCGCGTGGGCAGAGGCACTTTGCCCACGGCTGTTCCGGCCCGCATCGTTCGCAGGCGGGCCTGTTGCGGCACGTGGGTTTCGAGCGAAAGGAGGCGGGTTTTCGGCCAAAAAAGCGCATTTTTGGGCCAAAAAACAGGCTCTCTGTTTACCGTTAAGATAATAGGGTCAAAGTGTATCTTATTGATTATATGACGGATACAGATCAGAAAACACGAAAAAACACGGGAAATGTGAGGGAGGAGGTGGGGGTGGCCGAAATCGGCTCCTCCGAGGGGTGTCCGCGCCGCCGCGGACCGAGCCTTCTCGTCCGTTCGCCATCCCTCCATTGTGCGCCAGAAGAGGCATATTGGTTGCAATACAGGCCTGCAAGAGATGCGGGGGGAGAGCACCGGGGACCGCCGGCAGTTCGGGCGCCAGGGCGGCTGGCCTGCTTCCGCTTCCTCGCGTGGCTTCCACCATATCGGATGTCTCTAATACTTCTGTCTTTGTTTCGGTCACCTTTCTGCATCTCCTTCGGGTGCGCGGGAGGCTTCCGGTATGGACAGCGGGTACTATGCGGCGATGACGGGCCTGGTGGCGCGGACGCAGGCGCTGGACACGGCGGCCGGGAACCTGGCCAACGCCCAGACGCCCGGTTACCGCGCCGAGCGCGAGTACTTCCGCTCGGCGCTGCTCGGTCCCGGCGCTCTCGATTCGCAGCTTGGCCGCACGGTGAACAACTTCGGGCTGCTGGGTGGCGACCGGCTGAATATGGGTCAGGGAGCCATCCAGCAGACCGGCAATCCTCTCGATCTGGCGATTGAGGGCGAGGGCTTCTTCGCCATCCAGGCTGCGAACGGCCTCCGCTACACCCGGGACGGGAGTTTCCACCGATCGACGGCAGGAGTGCTCGTGACCGGCGCGGGCGAGCCGGTGCTTTCCGCCGTGGGCCAGCCGATCCGCGTGCCGCCGGGCGAGGTGGCGGTGGGCGCCGACGGCGTGCTCTCGGTGGCGGGCGGCGCCGTGGCGACGGTGGGAGTGGTGACCTTCCCAGCGGGGACTCAGTTGACGCCCGAGGGGGCCAATCGCTACGTCGCGCCGCAGGGCGCCACGCCCGAGGCGGCCAAGGGCTCCTCGGTCCACCAGGGCGCTCTCGAGGCCGCCAACCAGGACGCGATTCAAGGGACCCTTGATCTGATCGTCATGCAGCGACAGGCGGAGATGATGCAGCGGGCGCTGACCGTTTTTCATACCGAATTCAACAAGATCGCGACCGAGGACCTGCCGAAGGTGTGAGAGCGGGGACCAAGGGACTAAGGGATTAAGGAACCAAGGGATTGAGGGACCAAGGGGTTAAGGGACGAGTGGACTGAGAGACCGAGGGAATGACATGAGAGATGTGATCGGTGCATGGGGAATTGAGAACGGGGAACCGGGGATTGTGGGCTTCGAAATGGTCGCGCGCGACGAGTTGAGAATGCCGGGTGCCATCCCCGTAGTCCCTTAGTCCCTCAGTCCCTCAGTCCCCTTCCATCCGCACCCGGGCACGAAAAGGAGCTTCCATGATTCGAGCACTGTATACGGCGGCCAGCGGCATGAGCGCGCAGCAGATGAACCTGGACACGATTGCCAACAACCTGGCCAACTCCTCGACAACCGGTTTCCGCCAGTTGCGGCTGCAGTTTCAGGACATGGTCTACCAGAACCTGGTGACGCCGGGGGCTGCGCAGTCGCAGAATACGGTCTCGGCCGGTCTGCAGATCGGCCTGGGCACCAAGTCGGCCGCCACCGAGGTCATCATGACCCAGGGTGAGCTGAACCAGACCAACAACCCGCTGGACGTGGCCATCGAGGGGGCGGGCTTCTTCCAGGTCCGGCGGCCGGACGGCACCACGGCCTACACCCGCGCCGGCCAGTTCCACCTGGACTCGCAGGGCACCATCGTCACTCCGGACGGCGACCCGATCCTGCCCAACATCACCATTCCGCCCAACGCCACCTCGGTCACGATCACCCAGTACGGAGTGGTGAACGCCACCCTGCCGGGCCAGCAGAACCCCTCGCAACTGGGGCAGATTCAACTGGCCACCTTCCCCAATCCAGGCGGTCTGGAGAGCATGGGCTCGAATCTGCTCCAGGCGACCCTGAGCTCTGGCGACGCCGTGCTCGGCAACCCGGGCGGCACCGAAGGACTCGGCACCCTGCAGCAGGGATACCTCGAGAACTCGAACGTCGATGTGGTCACCGAATTTGTACAGATGGTTCTGGCGCAGCGCGCCTACGAGTCAAACTCCAAGGTCATCAAGGCAGCCGACGAAATGTATTCGCAGGTCAACAATATGACCCACTAACCCTCATCCGTTGCTTGAGGCTTCCGAGGCGGCAAAAAAAGGAAGCGGGAAGGCGAGCAAAGGCGCCAGGCGGGCAAGCGGCGCGATGGGAAATCGGATCGGGGAACAAAGACGAAGAGACGGGACGGAAATGGGGAATCAGGGGAACGGGCACAGGAGAATACGAACGGCGATGGCGGCGCTGGGAATCGCGATTGCAGCAGGAGCCGCGGCCGCGCAGAGCGCACCGGCCCACGGCGCGACCGCCCCGCTGGCGTCCGCGTCGCATCCGGTCCTCCAGGTCGAAGACCCCGCCACCGGCGCGCGCTGGCAGCTCGAACGGGATCCGGCGCATCCCGGCGGTCCGGGCCGTTGGCTGATGCTCGGGCCCGACCCCCAGGTGGGAAACCGCCTGTTGCACCAGGCCCTCACCCAGCCGCGGCCGGCCATCCGCGCCGGTGACCGCCTCCAGGTCGAGCGCCACACTCCGGTCGTCGACGAGCTCTTCGCGGCCGTGGCGCTCTCCTCGGCTAAGGCCGGCGAGCGGCTCACGGTGCGTCTGGTCCTGGGTGGGCGCCAGCTTCCGGCACGCGCCCTGGGCCCGGGCCGCGCGGAGCTGGATTCCCAGGAGGCTGCCTCGGCGACAAGGCCAGCCGGATCAGGAGCCGGACTATGAGGGGATTCCCATTGAGAACTGCGGCGCTTGCTTTGCTGGTGCTGCTGCCCGCTGCGCTCGCGGCCAAGAAGAAGCCCGCCAGCGGACAGAGCAAGAATCCCTCACCGCCCGAGACCGCGCTGCGCGCCTACTGCGAGCGGGTCCGTGCGCAGCAGGCGGCCGAGGTACGCACGACCGGCTCGATCTGGAGCGCCGAGGGGCGGCTGGTGCGGCTGGGCACCGACGCCAAGGCCGCGAAGATTCACGACGTGGTGCAGATCGTGGTCTCGGAGAGCCTGGCCGCCTCCACCGATGGCCAGGTCAAGAACTCCCGCTCATCGAGCAGCAATTCGGCCATCACCTCGCTGTTCGGCAAGCTCAAGGCCTCCAATAGTATGCAGAATCTGCTGGGGCAGAACTCGTCCTCCGGCCTGACCGCCCAGGGCCAGTCGACGACCAACGCCAGCCTGACCACCGCCTTTGGCGCCGAGGTGGTCGATGTGCTGCCCAACGGGATGTTTGTCGTTCAGGCCACCCGTCAGCTTACCTTCTCGCAGCAGACGCAGTTGATCCTTCTGCGCGGCCTCGTGCGCCCGGAGGATGTCAGCGCCCAGAACACCGTTCCGTCGGAGGCCATGACCGATCTGGAGCTGGAGGTCACCGGCAAGGGAATTGTGAACGACTCCACCTACCGCCAGAACCCGGTTTGGCGCTGGCTCCAGCGCCTGGTGGTGTTTTAGAGGCGGGGAAAAGGGAACAGGGAGCGGGGAACAGGGAGCGGGGAAAAGGGAACAGGGAACAGGGAGCGGGGAACAGGGGAATAGGGAGTAGGGAATAGCGCTGGCGCGCCAGAGGAAGAAGCCGCGCGGGGTGGACGAGGATGAGAGTTTGGACGGGAAATCCGGGGTTGCTGGTGCTGGCGGCGTGGGTGTCTCTTCTGACCAGCGCCCTGCCGCAGGCCGGGGCGGCCACCGGCCCGGGACAGCGCGCTCGGGTCAAGGATGTAGCCTCGATCGAAGGCATCCGCGACAACCAGCTTGTCGGCTACGGCCTGGTGGTGGGTCTTCGCGGCTCGGGCGACAGCTCGCAGACCGTCTTTCCCAACCAGACTCTGATCTCGGCTCTCGAGCGCATGGGCGTCACCGTTCCCGCCACCGGCTCGAACTCGGCCTCCAATATGCAGGTCAAGAACATGGCCGCGGTCTTTGTCGTGGCCACGCTGGCGCCCTTCTCGCGGCCTGGCTCGAAGATGGACGTGACGGTCAGTTCGGCCGGCGACGCCAAATCGCTCGAAGGCGGCGTGCTGCTGATGACGCCGCTCTACGGCCCCGACGGCCAGATCTACGCCCAGGCGCAGGGTGCGCTGGTGCTGGGCGGCTATGCGGCTGGCTCGGGCGGCAACGTCCGCCAGATGAACCACCCCACCACGGGGCGAATCCCTTCCGGGGCCCTGGTCGAGCGGGCGGTCCCGGTCGATCTGAAGCAGATGAAAGCAGTCAGCATCCTGCTGAACGACGCCGACTTCCACACCGCCGAGCGGATGGCGGCCGCCATCGATCAGGTTCTCGGCAGCCCCCGTGCCCATGCTCTCGACAGTCGGCGGGTCGAGGTCCAAACCGAGCCGGGCGAGGATGTGGCCGCCCTGCTCGACAAGATGGAAGAGGTGGAGATGGAGGTCTACCCGCGGGCGCGGGTGGTGGTCAACGAGCGGACCGGCACGGTGGTGATCGGCGGGCGGGTGCGGCTGCAGCCGGTCTCGATTCTGCACGGCGGGCTGAGCGTCAACGTGATTTCGGAGACCCGGGTGTCGCAGCCGGGACCGTACTCGCAGGGGACGACGCAGGTGGTCGAGCAGACGAGCGTGCAGGCGCAGGACCGGCCGGTGAACCGCATTGAATTAAAAGAAGGAGCGACGGTGGAGGATTTGGTCCAGGAATTGCAAAGAACCGGGGCGGGGGCGCGCGACGTGATTTCGATTCTGCAGGCGATGAAAGAGGCCGGCGCGCTCGAAGCGGACCTGGAGGTTCTCTGATGGTGGGCCGTGCGGAGGCCGTGATGGGCGGGGTGGAAGCGTCGATGGGCCGGGCGGAGGCCGTGGGGGGCCAGGTGGAGGTGGGAGCGCTGCGAGGACCCGGTTTAGGGCAGGGCGCGCAACCGCGCTTGGTGCATGCGGCGCACGAGTTTGAGGCGCAGATGATGAAGGAGTTGCTGGGGCCGCTGACCGAGGGCGATGGGCTGACGGGCGAAGAGAAGGACGCGGGCGGGGGCGCGCTGAGCGATTTTGCCCGCGATGCGCTGGGGCGCGGCATCAGCGAGCAGGGCGGGCTGGGGATTGCGCGGAGCATCCTTCACTCGCTCTCGGGTTCGGGTAACGCCCACGCGCCCACGGCGGTAACCGCCGGAACGAACCGAAATACCGAGATGAAATCTCCCAAATGACTAGAGTGATTAGCGACCGCGCCGATGAAGCGGGTGAGGAGCAGGAACCATGGACATTCGCAACAGTCTTGGAGGATTGAAATCGCTGCTGGGGCCTTCGGTGGCGGGGCCAGACGGGGCGCAGCCGAAGGGGAATGCGGCGCCGGCGACGGC
>JBAVMZ010000351.1:0-1873 GCA_049690595.1 Occallatibacter sp.
CAGGGCCGGGCTGAGGGCTTCGTGCCAGGAGTGCGCGGGCGCGCCGATGCCGCAGATATAGATGACCTGGACGAGGACTCCGGCCGAGCTGAAAGGCGCCCCCAGGACGGCGAGATAGCTCCAGAGGAAGCACCAGAACAGAGTCACGGGCAGCGCCCAGGCAAGGCTGGCGCCGACGAGCGAGCCGATGAAGAGGCCCGTTGCTCCACCGAGGGAGAGCATGGCCAGACTCTCCAGGCGCTGGCGGTAGGGTCCCCCTTGGTCGGCGAGAATCGCCTCAAAGCCGCCCAGCGCGGCCCAGCCGAGGCCGGGGAGATGGGCCAGGTCGCCCAGCACCAGCGGCGCGCAGAGCGCCACGCCGGCGCGCAGGCCACGCATCCAGTTCATGCGGCCGAGCAGCGCAGGGGCCTGCGTGAGGAAGCGCGAGCGGGGCTGGGTCGCGGGGGCCATGGGTTCATTACATCATTGCAAGGATGGGGCAAGAGCGGCTGAATTACCAGGCGGCGCAGCTGTTGGAAAGCCCAAAGCAAACGCAGGTTCTTCGACCTCGCTCCACTTCGTTCCGTTTCGCTCCTGATGAACAGAACAGCCTTCGGGTTCGGGACGGGGACGGACGCGCGCGCCTGGAGGCCCGCACGACAGCCGGTCTGGAGACCAACACAACTCTTTGCGGTCCGCGCACTGGTCATTCCAACCGTAACGAGCCGCGGCGCGCCGGGCTGCTCAGGATGACAGACCTCTGGGTCATAGCACTTCTCGTGGGAGCGCTTTCGTCGCGCGATCCGCCTGAGCGGATCAATCGTTTCGCGCCGCCTGTTCCTTCGCTCCTCAATGCCGGAAGTGGCGGATGCCGGTGAAGACCATGGCGACGCCTAACTTGTCGGCCGCGTCAATGACTTCCTGATCCTTGACGCTGCCGCCGGGCTGGATGACGGCTGTCGCCCCGGCGGCTGCTACGGCTTCCAGGCCGTCGGCGAAGGGGAAGAAGGCGTCGGAGGCGGCGACGCATCCTTTGAGGGGAAGGACGGCCTTCACGGCGCCGAACTTCGCCGCGTCGACGCGGCTCATCTGCCCCGCGCCGATGCCCAGGGTCTGGCCGTCGCGGGCGTAGACGATGGCGTTCGACTTGACGTGCTTCGCGACGCGCCAGGCGAAGAGCAGGCTGCGCAGTTCGTTGGCCGTGGGCGGGCGCCAGGTGACCACCTTCAGGCCGGGGTCGAGCGAGGCGGTGTCAATGCGGCCGGTGTCGGCGTCCTGGAGCAGCAAGCCGCCGGAGACGTGCTTGAGGACTGGCCGGGGGGGGGCGGGCCGAACCTCGACCAGGCGGAGGTTCTTCTTGGCGGCGAAGCGCTCGCGGGCCTCGGGCGTGAAGGCGGGGGCGGCGATGGCCTCGACGAAGAGCTTCGCGATTTCGTCGGCGGCCTCGGCGTCGACCGTGCGGTTGATGCCGAGGACGCCGCCGAAGGCCGAGACGGGGTCGCAGGCCAGCGCCTTCTGGTAGGCTTCGAGGACGGTCGAGCCGGTGGCCGCGCCGCAGGGGTTGGTGTGCTTGACGATGACGACGGCGGGCGAGTCGAACTCCTGGGCCAGCTCCCAGCAGGCGTCGAGGTCGACCAGGTTGTTGAAGCTCAGCTCCTTGCCCTGGCATTGCATGCAGCCGGCTATCCCAAGACCCGTGCCATCCGAATAAAGGGCGGCGCGCTGGTGGGGGTTCTCGCCGTAGCGGAGGGACTGGGCGCGGGGCAGCAGAATGCGCAGGGTTTCGGGCAGCTCAGGCTGCGGGCTGGCGGGCGCCTCGGGCGCGGGCGCCGGACCCAGGCCTTCCAGTGTGGTGGCAATCGCCGAGTCGTAAGCTGCGGTCAGGGCGAAGGCC
>JBAVMZ010000352.1:0-2041 GCA_049690595.1 Occallatibacter sp.
GACGACCTTGGCGGTCCATTGCGTGCCGCCGAAGTGGACCTGGATCGAGCGGCCCTTGAGCGTGGGGTCATAGCGCAGCGTGACGGTCTCGCCGACGAGCGAGGCGTCGACCTCGTAGGGGACGCCGTTGAGGCTGACGACGCGGTCCGCGTGCACCTTGCGCTGCGCCTCGGCGAGGAAGAGGTCGTCGAGCTCGGCATCGAGGTAGCGCACCTCGTCGGCGACCTTGGCCCAGCGGTCGAGCGGGGTCTCGCCGCCAAGGCCCTTGTGCGGCGCGCGGTGGTATTCGTTCTCGACATAGGCCCAGAGCCGGCGGTTGAGCGCGTCGATGCTCGCGAGATCGGCGCTTCCGAGCGTGGGTATCAGCTGCATGCGCACGGTGCGAAAATAGCGCTCCATCTTTCCCTTCGATTGGGGCTGGTAAGGCCGGGCGTGGATGAGCGCGATGCCGAGCTTGGCGCAGACCAGCGACAGGTGCTGCGAGCGGAAGGCGGCGCCGTTGTCGACAAAGAGCCGCAAGGGCACGCCGCGGCGCAGCACCGCCTGCTTGAGCACCGGCAGGTAGACGGCGGTGCTCTCTGCGGACGCGAAGGCGGCGTACGGCACCACCCGCGTCGCGTCGTCGAGGAAGGCGATGAGGTAGGTCTTGCGCTTCTGCTTGCCGACGAGCACCGCCGGCCCGTGCATCACGTCGCTCATCCACAGTTCGCCCGCCTTCTGGAAGGCGAAGCGGCGGCGGTCCTTGTCGCCGCTCGGCTCCTCGCGCTCGATCAGGCCGTGCCGCGCGAGCAGCCGGTTCACGGTGGTCGGTTTGAGCTGGACGCCCTCGGGAAGCTTGCCGCTCTCCTGCGCCCAGGCGATCACCTGGCGCACCGAGACGTCGCGGTGCTCCTCCTTGAGCGTGAGCACGAGATCGGCAATCTCACGCGGGATGGCGCGGGACTCGCCCAGGTCGGCGCGCGGCTGGGGCTTGAGGCCATCGAAGCCGGCCTTGCGGTAGCTCTTGAGCCAATCGCGGATGGTCTCGGCGGCTACGCGGGTCCGCGTGCTGAAGGGGATCTGGTAATCGCGCTCTGCTTTCTGCTTGAGCTGCTCGTAGATCGCCTTCTCGCCGGGGGCGAGGTGCACAAGATCCCCGAGCACCCCGAAGCGGAAGAGGGCGATCTTCTCGATGCGCTGCTGCTGTTGGTCATTCACGTGCGGCTCCTTGCGTCCAAAGGCCCGACCATTCGGGCGAGCAAGGGCTACACGGGCTGCTCGGGCGGGTCGGCGCCCGCTTCCTGTTGGAGGCGGCGAAGCGCCTTTCTCCGCGGCATTGGCCGGGGGCCGAATCCGAGAGGCGGCGGCAGCTCGCGCAGGTGATCGGCGACGAGCTGGCGCAGCGCGGTGAGGACGTGCTCGACGCCGAGCACGGCACGGAAACCCTCGAGCGTCGGCGGACAGCCCGCGAAACGATCCGGGAGCAGGCCGATGATCGTCACCAAGGCTGCGTACACGTCCCGGCAGCGGCGCCGCAGGAGGCGCACCGCGCCCTGCACGTGATCGGTATCGCGCTCGCCCGGGCGCAGCTGGGCCCCGAGCTCGGCCATCGTGCCCTCGCGGCGCTCGACCCGATCGACGGCCTCCTCGACCTCCGGGAGCGTCGCGGAAAGCCGCGAGGCCAGGCAGTCGGGGAGCAGACTGAAGGTCACCCGGTCAGTCTTGCAGCGGTATCGCGCGATCAGGCAGCCAGGCGGATGGACTCGTGTGTAGGGCGTGTGCCGGCTCAGGCCACAGCCGCCCTCGGGATGCCGAGGGCACGACGCCAAACTTGCCTGCTCCCAGAATCGCTGCGAAACGTACTCTTCGGCGGTCAGCTCAGTCGCAAGCCGAAGCTGCACGCCACCGAGGCCCGGATGGTCGCCACCGTCCGGGCCTCACCTTCCTTCCCGGCAAGCTCAGGGCCCGCCTGCAGCCCATCCTCGGCTGACAGAACGCGTACGGCCATTTCCTGGTGACCGCCAAGCGCGAGGTGCGCGCTGGAACGCGCCGGGGGGCGGGC
>JBAVMZ010000353.1:0-3137 GCA_049690595.1 Occallatibacter sp.
GCCACCAGCACCGGCGCCCAGAGCGCGGCCAGGCCGAAGCGCGCGCCGGCAGCGCCGAGCACCACTGCCTCCAGCGCTCCACCTCCCACGCCGGCCAGCGCCAGTGCGGCAACCCAGCGCGGGACCGTCTCCACGCCGGCGGGTGCGGCGCCTTTGCCTGCGGGCGCTTCCCGCCGCCGGTTGGCCGCGATGCCCACGGTGACGCCAAGCGAAAGCAGAAGGATCAGCCAGTCGAAGGAGACAAATCGGTGCACGCCGGACTCCGGAAGAGAAGGGATTCTCTCTACACTTTACCGGGGCCGCAGGGCCGGTGCGACCAGCGGGGCGGAAAACAGCGCCGCCCTCCGGAGTGCTGCGGAGGGCGGCGGGATGCAGGCGGCGGCTGGCTCAGGCGTGGCGCGAGGGCCTGTAGCCGGAGAAGCCGTAGTAAGCCACGTACACGTAGCAGATGATCGGCAGGAAGAAGGCGTGCTGATAGCCCATGGCGACGGCCAACGCACCAAAGAGCGGCGGAATCACCGCCCCGCCGACATTGCCGATGGTGATGACGCCCGATCCCTTGCTGGTCAGCGGCCCCAATTCGGCAATACCCAAAGCGAAGATGGTGGGATACATGATGGAGTTTGCCAATCCGCAAAGGACCAAGCTCCAGACAGCGATCAGGCCGGTACTGTTCATTGCCACCAGCAGCAGCGCGACGCCGAAGATGCCCAGGCCGCCCAGCAGCCGATTGGCCCTGACGGCCTTCATGGCAATCGTGCCGGCAAAGCGGCCGATCATGATGGCGAACATATAGAACGAGGCCAGGATTCCGGCAATCTTCTCCCCAGTCAGGGTTCCCAGGATGCGGCTGACGAGACTTCCCAGCCATCCGAGCGAGGCAAGAAAGTGGGATGCAGTGGCTGCCAGATCGACCCCCTGGGCCAGGAAGAACTTGATGGCGTTGGCGGCCAGAGCGATCTCCACGCCCACGTAGAAGAAGATGCCCACCATGCTCAGCACCGTGTGCTTGTAGCTCCAGATGCTGCGGCCCAGCAGGGCGTCGCCATGCTTCGCGGGCCGGAAAGACTCGGTGCGGGTGATGGCCGGCAAGTGCATGAACATGACGGCAAAGCCCAGCACCAGCAACGCGCCGGCAATGGCCATATACGGACCCTGCACGGTATGCGCGATGGCGGCCTTGTCGGTGACCTTGCTGTTGTCGGTGAGGATGAAGTAGCCCACCACCAGCGGCGCCAGCGCCGATCCCAGCGAATTGAACGCCTGCGCCAGGGTCAACCGCGCCGGAGCGCTGTGCTCTGGACCCAGAATTGAGACATACGGATTGGCCGAGGTTTGCAGGAAGCAGACGCCCGTGGCCAGAACAAAACTAGCGGTCAGGAATACGCCGAAGTTCACCATCGCCGCGGCCGGGATGAACAGCAGCGCCCCCGCCACCATGATGAAGAGCGAGGTGACCATGGTGCGCTTGTAGCCGATCTTCTCAATCAGCTTTGCGGCCGGAACCGAGAACACCAGATACGCGAGGAACCAGGACGTAGTCACGAAGTTGGACCACATGTGGTTCAGGTTGAAGATATCTTCGAGTTTGGGCGACAGATTGCTGTTCAGGTTGGTGAGAAAGCCGAAGATGCCGAACAGCGCGGTGACGATGATGAAGGGGACAGTGTATTTGGGAGCGGCGGGAGCCGGGGTGGTGGAGCGCGTAGCCATGAAAACTCTTCCCTCGCTTTGCAGGAGTAGGTAGCCGTGTTCTGCGGCTCCGGCTTCGGTTGGTTGCGGGCGAGCCAGGGCGCAGGAGACTTGAGACGGCGGAAAACGGTACCGCCAACCACTTTACGCAGGGAGGCGGAGGGGCGTCTAGTGGAAACTGAAAATGTTTTCATCGGCTGGCCAGGCCAAGTGCGTCTGCTCCGGTTAGAGCCACTGGACGCTGAGTGGCTTGCGAGGTGGGATGGAGCGGTAGTGGACGCGGCGCTCGCCCAGCATGAGGGCTCCGTGGACAACGTGATCGGTGGGGATAGTGAGCATCTGGCGCAGCGGCGGATGAATCGCGGCGATACGGGTCAGGTAACCGGCCCAGCAGACGCCGAGGGAGCGGGCTGCAGCGGCCAACTCCAGATACGTGAGGGCGATGGCGCAGTCCGGGGCACCCCAGTCGTAGCTGGCGGGGGCGGAGGCAACAACGACGGTGGGGGCGGCGCGCAGAGCCCAGTCGTAGCCGCGCCGCCACTCCTCGACCATGGGCGAGCTGGGATTCGAGGCCGCGGTCCACTGGACGATCTGCTGGGCGAGCGCGTGGACCTTCTCGCTGTCATTGACGACGGTCCAGTGCACAAGCTGGGAGTTCACGGCCGTGGGCGCGCGGCGGGCAACGTCGAGCAGTTCCTCGAGCGTGGCGCGCGGGAGCGGGCGATCGTGAAAGAGGCGCACCGAGCGGCGGCTCACCAGCAGCGCGTCGATCTGGGCCGCCGAGGGCAGGTCGCGGGGAACCGGCCGAAGGGCATCGGCCGGAATCTCCGAGTGGACCAGCGCGCCGGTAGGGCAGACGGCGACACAATGGCCGCAGACGATGCATTGGCGGTTCGCAGCCTGCGCGGGATAGCCCTCCGCGGTGCGGGTAAGAAAACGGGACGGGCAGACATCGACGCAGAAGCCGTCTTTTGTGCAGGCGGCGGTATCGACGGAGATGGAAGGCATGGGTTCGATCCTTGCGGTGGAATGACAGGACAGTGTACTTCAGGAGAGGGACTGAGGGACTAAGAGGCTAAGGGGCTAGGGGAACAGGGACAAGGGGGCGCGCGGGAGCGGGACCAGAACCTCTTTGAATCGTTTAGGCCATGCCGCACACGAGATTGCGCAGCCGCACAATAGTCCCTCAGTCCCTCATTCCCTCGTCCCTGGATTTAAACTGGAAGAGCATGATTCCCACGCTGACATGGACGCCCGAGGGCGTCCGCTTTATCGATCAGACCCGGCTCCCTCTCGAGGAAAGCTACGTACTCGCCACCACCGCCGAGCAGGTGGCCGAGGTGATTGTGACCATGGTTGTCCGCGGCGCGCCGGCCATCGGCGTCTCCGCAGCCTACGGCGTGGCGCTGGGCGCGAAGCAGACCAAAGCCAAAACTGCGGAGCAG
>JBAVMZ010000354.1:0-5188 GCA_049690595.1 Occallatibacter sp.
GTAACCGGGCACGACTTCAGTCGTGCCGCCACAGAAGTTCAAGACAATAAGGGCTTTAGCCCCTGCCAACCTCTCCATCTCCTCTTTCCCGACGGCCGGCCGATGCCGCATGCAGGGGCTAAAGCCCGCCGTGCCTCCTTCGCCAATTTGCGGCACGACTGAAGTCGTGCCCTGTTACAAGGCGCATGAATTCAATATCCTGCGCGGAGCGCTCTCTTCCATTCCAAGAGCAGGTTTCGACTTGTTTACCCTGAGCCCGCGGGAGGGAACCGCGGGGCAAAAAGGGCAATTCCTCTTTCCGATGGCAAATCTCTCCCCGGCTGGGCATAGAATAGGGCGTGAGATGATCGTTGCCTCCGCAAACGATTTACCTGAGGCTCCCGCGCCCGCGCCGGCGTTGCGCACGGTGAGCCTCGCCGGTCCCGCGGGACGGCTGGAGGCGGTGGTCAACGAGGGCGCGGCGGAGGCGCGGTATGCGGCGCTGGTGTGCCACCCGCACCCCCTGGGCGGCGGTAACCTGCATAACCGGGTGGTCTACCACGCCATGAAGGCGCTGAACGCGCCCGAGTGGGGACTGGCGTTGCCGGTACTGCGCTTCAACTTCAGAGGAACGGGGCTGAGCCAGGGCGCGCACGACGGCGAGGCGGAAGCCGCCGACGTGGAGGCCGCGCTCGAGTGGCTGCGGCGCGCCTACGGCCTTCCGATGGTTGCGGCCGGCTTCAGCTTCGGCGCGGCCATGGCGCTGAAAGCCTGCTGCGGCCAGACAGACGTCCGCGCGCTGGCGTTGCTGGGGCTGCCGACACAGGCGGCCGGCAGCCAGTTCGAGTATCCTCTCCTGGGGCAGTGCACGATCCCCAAGCTATTCCTGAGCGGCGACTGCGACACCTTTGCGCCAGAGGCACAACTGGCCGAGGTGGCGGCAGCCGCCGCCGAACCTAAACGACTGGTGCTCCTTCCCCGCGCCGATCATTTCTTTACCGGTCACCTCGAGCGCATGCAAGTCGAGCTCAGCGGTTGGCTGAAGGAGCGACTGACATGACGCCGGTGGACGATCTAACCATCGAGGCACTGCACGCGACCGCCAACGAGATCTATGCGGGCGCCCTGGAGGCCTGCAACATTGCCACAGCCTTCGACCGGCGTATCCGCTTCGAGGGGGACAAGCTGCAGCGGCTTCTGCCGGACGGCAGCGGCCCGGAGACGATCGACCTGGCCGCCTTCAAGCGCGTACTGGTCATCGCCCTGGGCAAGGCCGCGGCGCCGATGCTCGAGGTTCTGCTGAGCCGGATGCAGCGGCGCAAGGGGCTGCGCGGCATCTGCTGCAGCAAGTTTCTGCCTCGCGAGCGCAACTGGCGCTTCCGCTATTACGAGGGCGGCCACCCGGTGCCGAACGAAGAGTCGTTCGAGTCGGCGAAGGCGACGCTGGGCATGCTGCGCCGGGCAAAGAAGGATACGCTGATCTTCTTTCTGATCTCGGGCGGGGGCTCGGCGATGTTCGACCTGCCGCTGGACCCGAAGATCTCGCTCGACGACACGATCGCCTTCCACCAACTGCTGTTGGCCTCCGGGGCGCCGATTGGCGAGGTAAACACGCTGCGCAAGCATTTCTCTGCGGTAAAGGGCGGACGGCTGGCGATGGCCGCGCCGGAGGCGGCGAAGGTGAGCGTGCTGCTGCCCGACGTGCCGTTGCGCTCGCTGGACGCGCTCAGCTCCGGCCCCACTTCGCCCGACCACTCGACGGTGGCCGACGTTCGCGCGATCCTGGGCAAGTACGACCTGACCTCGCGGCTGCCGGAGTCGATCCGCAACTTCTTCGACCGCGAGGATCTGCCCGAGTCGCCGGGCAACAAGGGCTGGCGTGCGCCCTTTCTTCCGAAGGCGGCTCCGGCCGCGCGCCGCGTGACCTCCGCGGCCACGATGAGCGGCGAGGACGAGGCCTTCCGCAACTCGGTCTTCGAACTGCTGCTCTCCAGCCACGACCTGGCGGAGAATGCGCGCATGCTGGCATTGAAGGCCGGCTATCACGTGGCCGTGGACAACTCCTGCGACGACTGGGATTACGCCGACGCGGCACGCTATCTGCTGGAGCGCTTCCACGAGTTGCGTTCGCGCCACCCGAGGCTCTGCCTGATCTCCGTGGGCGAAGTGACGGTGACGATGAACCGCACGCCCGGCGCCGGCGGGCGCAACCAGCAGTTTGCACTGGAATGCGCTCTGGATCTGAAGAAACACCCGGGCGAGCGGCTGACGGTCTTCAGCGCCGGCTCGGACGGCATCGACGGCAATACGCAGGCGGCCGGCGCCATCGCCGATCCGACGACGGTGGATCGCGCGGTCAACTTCGGCTTCGACCCGGCACAGGCGCTGACAAACTTCGATGCCTGCCCGCTCTTTACCGCGCTGGGCGACTCGGTGGTGACCGGACCCACGGGACATAACTTGCGCGACCTGCGGCTTCTGATCGCCGATGGCGCATAGGGCACAGGCAGGATCTGCTTCGCGACGGAGCGGCCTGCGCGCTGGAGCAAAGGCCGCGCGTATTTGCTGCTTTCAACGGTCGTACTTCTCGTTTAGGATGGGTGTGTGGCTCGAAGAGGAACCCGCAAGACTGTCGCCAAACCACCCGATATTCGCACGGTAGCCGCTCTGGCGAAGGTCTCCATCGCTACGGTTTCGCGCACCATCAACGGCTCGCCTGCCGTCAGCGAGAAACTGTCGAAACGTGTCTGGCAGGCCATCGACCAACTGAATTACTACCCCAACACGCACGCACGGACGCTGGTGTCGGGGCGGAGCCGTCTCTTCGGCATCATTGTTGAAAACATTACCAACCCATTCTTCCCCGAGCTGATCCAGAGCTTCGAGGAGGTGGCCGTAGCCAATGGTTACGAGATCCTGGTCAGCTCGTCGAACAGCGACCCTGCCATCCTGACCAACTGCGTACGGCGGATGCTGGAGCGCAAGGTGGATGGCGTGGCGGTGATGACCTTTGGCCAGGAAGAGCCGGTGCTGGACCAGTTGGTGAATCACGACGTGCCCATGGTTCTTGCCGAGTTTCACCTCGAGGACCCGAAGGCGAGCACCATTCTGCTCGACTACACCACCGGCATCCACGCGGCGGTCAACCACCTTGTCGAACTGGGGCACAAGCGCATCGCCTTTCTGGCCGGCCCGCACACGCTGCACTCGGCCATCACCCGCGAGAACGACTACCGGACCGCGATGGCCGCAGCCGGATTGAAGATCGGCGAGAAGTGGATCATCGAATGCGACCACACGCTGAAAGGCGGCGTGGCCGGCTTCCGCAAGCTGGACAAGATGACGCAGCGGCCGACGGCGGTGATCTGCTCGAACGACATGACGGCGATCGGCGTTCTGCGCGCGGCGTATCTGGAAGGTCTGCGCGTGCCCGACGATCTCTCGGTGATCGGGCTGGACGATATCGACTTTGCCGAGTTTACGCTGCCGCCGCTGACCACCATCCGGCTCTCGCGCGCGGACCTGGCCCGCGCCGCCTTCGAGGCGCTCCGGCAGCAGGCCGAAGAGCCAACCAATCCCAAGTTGCAGCGCGAGTTTCTGGTCTCGACGAGCCTGGTGGTGCGCGGCTCGACGGGCAGGCCGCCGGCGGAAGCCTGAGCAGGCCTCAGAGGCACGAGTTCAGCGGCTGCCAGGCAGCGTCAGCCGGCCGTGCATCACGGCATCGGTAAGCAGGCGCGTGGCGCCGGCCACGCAGAGGTGGTCGCCGTCGAAGAGCAGCGGCTCGCGGCCCGCGCTGCCGGCAAACTCGATGCAGAGGCCAGAGGGACAAGCAAGCGCGGTCAGCGAGACACATTGGACGCCCTACTCGCGCGCGGCCGTTGATCCTAAAAACCACCGTTGCCGAGCAAAAGGGCACCGGCATGGAGGCGCTTTCGGGGCCGACGGGGGAGGATGCGGGCCACCATGTAGTCGAGCGGAGTCATCCACCGGTCTGCCGCCGGCGACTGCTCCGCGACCTGCCTTACCTGGATAAGAGCCGCGCGGATAAAAGAAATCCCGCAAAAATGCCAGTTGCGCGTTGGACGTGGCGCGGGCTTCTCTGGGGTGGACCCATTGGGTGAGACAGGTTTCATCCATCGCGGGTCGGAAACACCGGCGCCGGATTGTTACAAGGCCACTCCATCCGGGCTTTTCCGCAGCCTGTGAAGTCGCGCCCCGACTCTCTCCGTGGCCCGGAAGCAAGCTCCTCCGCAGCTTGTTGAGCCAGTCTATTCGTACCGCAACGCCTCCGCCGGCAGAATCCGCGCGGCGGCCGACGAGGGATACAAGGTCGCCAGCAGCGAAATCCCGACTGAAACAGCCGCCACGATCACCCCGTCCAGCAGGCGCGGCGCAAAGGGCAAGGTGTCGATCGAGTAGACTTCGGCCGAAAGGTGAATGAAGTGGTAGTGCCCGCCGGCCCACGCGGCCACGTACCCAAGCACGAGGCCCACCGCCGTGCCGACGAGGGCAATCAGCAGCCCCTGTAGCAGGAAGATGCGGCGCACCTGGCCCGGCTCCACGCCGAAGCTCATCAGCACGGCAATGTCGCGCGTCTTCTCCATGACCATCATGGTGAGCGCGATGAGGATGTTCAGCGCCGCCACGATGACGATCAGCGCGATAACGATGAAGGTGACCACCTGCTCGAGCTTGAGCGCGCGGAAGAGCTCGCGGTTTACCTCCATCCAGTTGGTGGTCATGTATCCCGGCCCGGCCGCCTGCTCGATGGAACGGCCGATCTCCGGCGCGCGGTCCAGTTCGTCCACTTTGAAGCTGATCACGCTCAGCAGGTCCGGCTCGGCGAAGAGCCGCTGGGCATCGCCGAGGCGCATGAAGGCCATGGCCGCGTCGTACTGGTAGAAGCCCGAGCGGAAGATGGCCGCCACGCGGAAGCGTTGGTACTTGGGCGCCAGGCCGAGCGGCGTCAGCTCGCCCTGCGGGCTGGTCACCAGGACGCTGTCGCCCACCTGCGCGCCGATCTGGCCGGCAAGGTCCTTGCCCAGAGCCAGCGGCGGGTAGACATCCGTGGCAGCATCGGCGCCGGCGGGCATTGGCTCCAGGTCGCGCGTCGAACCGGCCACGATCGTGTCGAGGAGGTTGCTCACCGTGCGCTCCTCGGCCGGCACGATGCCCTTGATCAGCGCGAAGCCGGCGCGCG
This sequence comes from Occallatibacter sp., assembly GCA_049690595.1. Classification (GTDB taxonomy): domain Bacteria; phylum Acidobacteriota; class Terriglobia; order Terriglobales; family Acidobacteriaceae; genus Telmatobacter. Next base: position 5,180 of record JBAVMZ010000354.1, read on the forward strand.
GTCCGAGCG
>JBAVMZ010000355.1:0-3732 GCA_049690595.1 Occallatibacter sp.
GCTATGCCCTCGTCCTCGACGCGGCCGGCAGCGTCGTCCGCTCCGCCCTCCAGGTCTCAGCCGGCGACCAGCTCGTCACCCGACTCGCCGACGGCGCCTTCACCAGCCGCGTCGAACGCACCGCCGGCGCCGAGAAACCTCCCGGCTAGTGTAGGTCGCGGCAAATCTCGGCACTTATGTTATGTAACAGGGCACGACTTCAGCGGCTGCGGAAAAACTCAACGGAAGGGTGCTTTGTAGCCAGGGCGCGACATTACAAGCTTCGGAAAAAGCTCGAGTGGAATGGGCTTTGTAACAGGGCACGACTTCAGTCGTGCCGATAAGACTTATAGAATCAATTGGGCTTTTGCCCCTGAGGGGTGTTTTCAACAATTTGGACTTCTCCCAACGTCTGTGATGGCGTCTTACCAACGAACCCGAGGACGACGATCCGATTCCCTTAGTCCCTCAGTCCCTCAGCCCCTTAGTCCCTCGGTCCCTGCCCCCCCTCACAGCCCCGTCGCCGTCTGCACCAGCAGCCAGCCATTCAGCAAGGCGATCAGCGCAGCCACGAACCACGAGAGATTTCGCAGCCAGCCGCTGTTCACGAACTCGCCCATATGCTTGCGGCTCGACGTGAACCATACCAGCGGCGCCACGGCAAAGCTCAATTGCAGCGAGAGAATCACCTGGCTCAGAATCAGCAGCTTCTCTGTTCCCTTCTCGCCGGTGAACGCCACCACCAGGATGGTGGGAATGATGGCCAGGCACCGCGTGATCATCCGCCGCAGCCACGGGGCCACCTTGAGGTGGACGAAGCCCTCCATCACCACCTGTCCGGCCAGGGTCCCGGTGATCGACGAGTTCTGTCCCGAGGCCAGCAGCGCCACGGCAAAGAGCGTGCTCGCGCCGGCCGCGCCGACCAGCGGGCTCAGCAGCTTGTACGCGTCCTGGATGGCCTCCACCTCGAAGTGCCCGCTGCGATAAAAGACCGCCGCGGCCACGATGAGAATGGCGGCATTCACAAAGAGCGCCACCGTCAGGGCGAAGGCCGAGTCGATATTCGCCATCCAGATGGCTTCGCGCTTGCCCTTGGGCGTCCGCTCGTACCTGCGGCTCTGCACGATCGACGAGTGCAGATAGAGGTTGTGCGGCATGACCGTCGCGCCCAGGATGCCGATGGCAATGTAAAGCATGTTGGGGTTGGTCAGAATCTGAGGCGAGGGCACGAAGAGCGACCACAGCGCGAGGCCGTTGTCCGGGTGCGAGAGAAAGACCTGGACCACGAACAGCCCCAGAATCGTGCCGATCAGCGCAATCACCAGCGCCTCGATCTTGCGGAAGCCCCAGCGCTGCAGCAGCAGAATCAGCAGCACGTCCAGCCCCGTGATCAGCACGCCCCAGAAGAGCGGAATGTGGAAGAGCAGTTGCAGCGCGATGGCCGAGCCGATGACCTCGGCCAGGTCGCAGGCGGCAATGCCGATCTCGGCAAAGAGCCAGTAGACGATGCTGACCCTGCGGCCAAAGCTCTCATGGCAGAGCTGCGCCAGGTCGCGCTCGGTGGCCACGCCCAGCTTCAGGCTCAGGCTCTGAAGGAGAATCGCCATCAGGTTCGAGGCCATGATGACAAAGAGCAACGTGTAGCCGAAGCGCGAGCCACCGGCGATATCCGTCGCCCAGTTCCCTGGGTCCATGTAGCCGACCGAGATCAGGAACCCAGGCCCCACAAACCCCAGCAGCCGCCGCCAGCTCACCCGCGAGCGCGTGAGGCTGACCGTCGAGTGCACCTCGGGAAGCGAGGGTGCGGCCGTCATCGGGTTGGGGATGGTTTCCGTGGCCATACGCGGGGGAGAACGGCCGGATAATCCGCTCGGGTCCAGTATGCCACAGCTTGTTAACTATGGTTAATTAATTTTCTTACGGTGCCTTATTGCGGGACTTCCCTCCGCAGCCAGACCGCTTCCGCCGCCATCCTGCCCAGCACAACCTCGCCCTTGACCATCGCCACCCGCACGGTCTGGTCGTAGTTCTGCTCCAGAACCCGAAGGCTCTCGCCCGGCCCGATTCCGCTGCGGTGCAGAAACAGGAGCAGCTTCGGGTCGCGCTCGTGCAGGCTCAGTACGGTGTACCGCCCCGGGCCCGCCGCCGCCAGCTCCACCTCGCCCCGCCGCCGCCGCTCCTCCGGGCTCACCGGAAGCACCGAGTTGCCGTGCGGACACGCCCCGCCCTCGCCCAGCTTCTCTCTCAGCTTGGCCTCGAAGGCCGGCGAGACCGCGTGTTCCAGCCGCTCCGCCTCCTCGTGAATCTCGTGCCACTCCATGCCGAAGATCTCGCTCAGCATCCGCTCCACCAGGTGGTGGCGCAGCGCGGTCCGGAAGGCGGTCTCGCGCCCGGCCTCGGTCAGGCGCACAATGCCGTCCGCGCCCACCTCGACGCACCCGGCCCGCTTCAGCCGCTTCAGCGCCATGGTCACCGCCGGCGCCGACACCTCCAGCCAGTGCGCCAGCAGCGCCGGAATCACCTCGCGCCCCTCGGCCTCGGCCTCGAGGATCGCCTTCAGGTAATTCTCCTTCGACACATAAAGGGAGTCTTTCATCGGATCGTCCGCAGTTCAGTGTAACCGCAAACCGCAGGCCGGCAACGCCAGGCTCGCGTCTCTCGCTCCGGGCGGAGGGTGGAACGCAGGGCGCGTGGGCTCCAGATCTCGTCTTGCAGGCCGTGGCAAAAGTCCAATTCGTCCAAGGAACATTGCTGATCCGGAACAAGAACGTAAGTTCGACAAGAGAAAGGCGGAGCAGGGTTCGTGCTCACCCACCCTGGCAACCTGATCAGAAACGAGCGTGGTCCGGGTGGTCCACGCTACAGCCGGCCGGGAGGCCGGCGCTACAGCTTCATTCGTGGAAGGTTGGAATTGTCGGTGGGGAACGGTGGTGAAGGTCAGGTTCCGCAAGGGCACGCATTCAGAGGCTGCGGAAACACTCGACTGATGGCATGAAAAGAGTCAGGGCACGACTTCAGTCGTGCCGATAAAGCCAATAGAATCAATTGGGCTTTAGCCCCTGCGGGATGGTTTTCGCCCGACTCTCGCCATTCCTCTGGAGGCTTTTCGCAGCCTCTTCAGTCGTGCCCTGACTCTTTTCGCGCCCTTTGGTGAGGTTGGCTGGCGGGGTGAGGGGGTGTCGGGGTTCGTGCCCGCCCACCCTGGCCGCAAAAACAAAGACGCGGCGGGGGTGAGGCGCCCGGTCCTGGGGCGCCCGGCAAAAAATCCCACCTCTGCGGTGCAGCCCGAAAAACAAAGAAACAAAGCACCAAAGAACCAAATGGCCAAAGCCCCAAGATCATTCTCCGGAACGGCGCACACACAGCGCGCGACCGATCCAGCTGACGCCGAGCCGGTTGGAGTACAGCTCCCCGTTGTTGAAGCCGAAGCGCCACGCCGCCGTGGATTCATTGTCCGGCGAGCTGCTCCAATGCCAGCCTGACAATTGCAGATTCCCCTTCACGTGGAAGGTCACATTGCCGGGCCCGTTGCAGCAATGTCCAGGAATATCGATGCTGGGGTCGTAGATGCCCTGCAATTCATCGATCGTCGCCAGGCGCCAGTCGCCGTGACCGGCCAATCGGAGATCCCGGCAGTACTCCATTGCCTGCGGCTGGGTCACGTCGCTGCCGTTGTCCTTTTTCGTCCACATCAGCCCGGTGGCCGGGTCGGTCCAGGTTGCGGCAGGGCTGGCGGCCACCGCTGGGGCGGGC